>NZ_JBFBIV010000181.1:0-7210 GCF_040702025.1 Streptomyces sp. NPDC088194
GCTTCCCGGAAGGGAGCGGACCCGCGCCGCCCTGCTGTGCAGGGCCGGGCCGGTCGCCGGTCCGGGCGGGAGCGTGCGCGCCCGGGCCCGACTGCCGTGCACGGTGCGCCGATTGGTGCGCCGGGGTGAGGATCACCGCGACCGTGGTGGCCGCCGCGATCGCCGCGGTCAGGGCGTACGCCCCGACGGTACGATGCCGCGCCCCGCGCTCGCTCGCGGCCCGCACGCCGTCGGGGAGGTCCGGCGGCTCGGCGACGGAACCGGAGTTCGAGCCCGAGTCCCCGCCGGGACCGGCGTCCGCGCCAGGGCCGGAGTCCGGGCCGGAGTCCGGGACGGCGCCGCCGTCGAGCAGTGCGCCGAGCCGCGCCGGCAGCACCTCCTCCGCGAGGTCCGGTACGGCCTCGGTCAGCGTCTCGCGGGCCGCGATGATCCGGGCCGCGGCCGCCTCCTCGCTGGCCTCCACCTCCGCTGCCGCTGCCGGCAGATCGAGCCCGAGCCCGTCGTGGAGCAGGAGCGCCTTGCGCTGGGTCGGGCGGAGCGTGAGCAGGGCTGCCGCCAGCGGGTCGTCGGGGGTACGCGGCCGGGTCCGGTGCCCGCCCGCCCACGCGGGCACCCACCGCTGCCAGGGCGCCAGCGCGTGGTCGTACGCGGCCGCGCGCAGCCAGCCCACCGGGTCGCTGTCCCGCGCCACCTCGGGCCACCGCTGCCAGGCCAGGTCGTACGCGTACGCCACGGACCTCCGCGCCTGGGACGCGTCACCGGTGAGCAGGTCCACCTGGCGCAACAGGGCGCCGGCGGCATGGCGGTAGAGGGCGTCGAAGGCGTCGTCGGGGGTGGCGTCGGCGGGAAGGCCGAGGTCCGGTGCCGGGATCGGGGCGGGGGCGGGGGCGGGCGGCGCGGCTTCGGATACGTACGGTGCGGACACGGGTACGGATTCGGGCGCGGATTCGGGCGCTGCTTCGGGTGCGGGTGCCGTCACCGCCTCGGCGTCGAACGGCACTTGAGGTGCCGTCAGGGTGGCGGCGCCGATGGCGGTCGGAGCGGCGGCCGCCACGAGTGCCGCGGACCGGGGGGCCGTACGGGCTGCCGCGCCCGCGCCCACGGGGGTCCTGGCGGGGCCGCCTGCCGCGCGGGGTGCGCGGGTGTCCGCGCCCGCGTACGTGCGGTTGCCCGCGACCGCCGCCTTCTTCCGGTCGGCTTCCCGGCCGGCCTTCCGCCCGCCGCGGCCCGCCCCCGGGCCCGACCCGGCGGTGGCGGCCTTGTCCGTGCCCTGACCGTCGTCCGCGGCGGGCGCCGTGCCCTGACCATCGCCCGCGGGCGTACCCGTGCTCGCGGGCGCCGCCGGGCGGGTCGCGGGGCGGGGCCGGGCGGACCTGGCCGCGGCCGACCGTTTGCGGGACTTGCGCCGCGAACTCATCGGACCGCCTTCCGCCGGGCCCCCGCCGCACCGGTGGCGTCCATCCGTTGACATGACGGTCCGAAAAAATGACACATAGGGCACATCATGGCCGACACGTCGGCTTTTCGCCTTCTCCCGGGGCGAAACGGGTGTTCCTGTCACCATGGGTGGCCGTGACGCAGACGAGCGAGCCGCTGACCGCTTCCGTATCCGCCCCGCCGCCGCGCTGGGCCGCGCTCCGCGTGTCCGCGCTGGCCGCGGGCGCGGTCGCCGCCGGGCTGGGACTCGGCGGGATCGCCGCCGCCGTGCTGATGCTGTGGATCGGTTCGCCCTTCCCCGACACCAGTCTCGGCGGCGCCCTGCACGTGGGCGCCGACCTGTGGCTGCTCGCGCAGGGCGCGGACCTGGTGCGTACCGACACGCTCTCCGGCGACCCCGCGCCCGTCGCCGTGGCGCCGCTGCTGCTCAGCGTGCTGCCCGCGTGGCTGGTCTTCCGCGGCACGTCCTCGGCCGTGGCCGCCGCGGTCGACGGCAAGGACGCCGACGGGCCGGAGAGAGCCACCGGCGAAGACGGCTCCGACGGTCACGCGGGCGCGAGCGGCCCGGCTGCCCACGGCGGCTCGCCAGGCTCGCCCGGCGACGACCCCGACGGCCGCCTCACCGGCTCGGCCCGGCTGCGCGCCGCCGCCGCGGTGACCGGGTGGGTGCTCGCCGGCTATCTCACCCTCGCCGCGATCGTCGCCGTCTACGCCACCGGCGGTTCCGTCCACGTCGATCCGCTCACCGCCCTGTACGTACTGCTCTTCTCCGGGACCGCGGCCGGCTGCGGGGCGTGGGCGGGCTGCGGGCGGCCCGGGCCGGAACGGCTGCCGCTGGACCGCTTCCGCGGCGCCCGCCTCCACCGGGTGCACCGGGCCTACGCCGAGGAGGTCGGCGCGGCGGTACGGGCCGCGGCCATGGCCGGCGCGCTGCTGGTGGCCGGCGGCGCCCTGATCGGCGCGGCCGCGCTGGTCTGGCACATGGGAGCGGTCGGCCAGACGTACCAGCAGCTCAGCGCGCCGCTGGTGGGGCGGGTCTCGGTGCTGCTGCTGGCCGTCGGCCTGGTGCCCAACCTCGCGGTGTGGGCGGCGTCGTACGCGCTCGGGGTCGGCTTCGCGGTCGGCACGGGCACCTCGGTGGCCCCGGCCGGCGCCTCCGGCCACCTGCTGCTGCCCGGTTTCCCGCTGCTGGCCGCGCTGCCGGACCGCGGTACGTCCTGGGTCGGCTGGACCACGCTCGCGGTCCCGGCGCTGGTCGCGCTCGCGGTGGCGTGGTTCGTCGGGAACGACGCCTGGCCGGTGTGGAGCACGGTCCGCGTCACGGCCGGGGCCTCGCTCGTGCTGGGCGCCGGGTTCGCGGTGCTCGCCGCGTGGTCGGGGGGTGCGCTCGGCCTGCGCAGGCTCGCGGACTTCGGGCCGGCCTGGTGGCTGGCGGGGGCCGCGGCGGCCGGGTGGACGCTGGTGATCGCGGTGCCGGCCGCGCTGGTGCTGCGCTACCACGTGGCCCATCCGCCGCACCCGTGGCGGTCGTTGGTCGGTGAGCTACGGGTGCCCCGGCCGCGGATGCCCGACGTGTCGTGGGCGCGGCTGCGCAGGTCGGCGGGGAGCGGTACCGGCGAGCAGGGCCCGAGCGGAGCGGTGGCTCCGGCGCCCCCGGGCCCGCCGGCGCAGGGCGCCCCCGCGTTCGTGCCGAAGCCGGCCCCGCCCGCGCCGACCGCCTTCCCGCCGCCGCTGCCCGGCCTCGCCCCGACGCGGTCCGACCCGCTGCCGTGGCCCAACCCGGCCCCATTGCCGCTCTTTCCGCCACCGCTTCCCGACCTGCCGCCCTCAGCGCCCCCCGCGCCTCCGGCCCCGCCCGCGGCCCCGCCGACCCCGGTCCCTCCCCGTCCGGCCGACCCGCCCGCGGAACCGTCCACCCGTTCCGGAGCCGAACCGTCCGTGCAGGAGCCCGTGAAGTCGCCCGCGGAACCCCCCGGGCAGCAGCCGGCCGCGGACCCACCCGGGCAGCAGCCGGCCGCGGACCCACCCGCAGAGCCGGCCACCGATCCGTCCGCGGATTCACCCGCCGAGCCCTCGGTCCCACCGGCGCCGCCGGCCGAACCCCCGCCCGCCGGGCAGCCTGAACCCGACGGGCTCTAGGCCCGACCCTGAGCGATGGCCGGACGGCGCCGGCCCTGGTGGTCAGTCCCGCAGGGCGGGCAGGCCGCGCAGCGGGGAGGGCAGGAGCTTCTGGCAGGCGTGCGAGGCCGGAGCGGTCAGCGCGTCCGACTTGCAGTCGTAGTAGTCGCGGTAGGCGATCTGGAAGCCGTAGGTGGCGCCGACGATCGCGAGGGTGAGCGCACTGGTGATGACGCCGGTCCAGGCCGCCGTGAGGAAGGAGCGCTGGGCGTCCGGGCCGGGCGCGGGCGGCGCCGGGCGGGGGGACTGGGTGGCGTCGGCGAGCGCGGAGGCGGCCTGGGCGCGGGCCTTGGCGCGGTCCTCGGGGGACATCCGCAGCGCGCTGACGCCCCAGTAGAGGGCGAGCGCGCCGAGCAGCAGACCCAGCGGGGTCCAGCCGAGCAGCGAGAAGATCAGCCCCCAGCCGCCGCAGATCAGGGCGTACCGCGAGCGGCGCTGGGCCGGGTCGGTCGGGTCGAAGCGCGGGCCCTGGCCCTGCGGCCCGGTCGGTCCCTGCTGGTCCCCGGGGCGGCGGGCGAACGGGTCCGGCCGGCCGGACTGCGGCTGGCGGCTGCTCCACTGGTGGCCCCACGCCTGCGGGGCGCCGTGCGGGTGCTCCGGCCCGCCCTGCTGCCCGTGGTCGCCCGAGCCGTGGTCACCTGAGCCGTGGTCGCCCGAGCCGCCACCGGAACCGGTGCCGCCCGAACCCCCGGAGCCGGACCCGGAGCCGCCGGACCCACCTGCCCCGCCACCCTGATGCCCGGGGTCGCCGGAGGGCTGCCTGGGCTGCCAGGGGCGGTCCGGGGCACCCTCGGGCGGGGGCGCGAACGGGTTGTCCCGCCGATCGCCCTCGGGCGCGCGCAGCGCGAGTTCAATGCGGCCGCTGCTCATGATGTGATGCGCCATCCCCTTGGGCTCGACTCCTGTCGCGTACGTGTTCTCCCCCAGACGCTACCGCCCGCAGGCTCCCCCGTCCCGTGGGGGCCGTCCGGAGTGCCGGTATCGTTGCTGACGGTCGGCGCACTCGTAGGGTTCCCCGAATTCGAGCGGCCCCGGTCTCATAGAAACATCCAAGCAGCCCGAAATACAGCCGCCAGGGTCCCCGTTCGCGGGATTCCCGCACGCCCGAGAGAGGCCCCCTCCGTGGCCGCCCGCACTCCTGCTCGTCTCGTCGTCCTCGTCTCCGGTTCCGGCACCAACCTCCAGGCCCTGCTCGACGCCATCGACGCCCACCCGGCGTACGGCGCGCGGATCGTGGCGGTCGGTGCGGACCGCGAGGGGATCGCGGGCCTTGAGCGGGCCGAGCGCGCCGGGCTGCCCACGTTCACCGTGCGGGTGCGGGACCACGCCGACCGGGCCGGCTGGGACGCCGCGCTCGCCGAGGCCACCGCGGCGTACGACCCGGACCTGGTGGTCTCGGCCGGCTTCATGAAGATCGTCGGCCCGGCGTTCCTGGCCAGGTTCGGCGGCCGGTTCGTCAACACCCACCCGGCGCTGCTGCCCAGCTTCCCCGGTGCCCACGGCGTGCGGGACGCGCTCGCGTACGGCGCCAAGGTCACCGGGTGCACCGTCCACTTCGTCGACGACGGCGTCGACACCGGCCCGGTCATCGCCCAGGGCGTGGTCGAGGTCCGGCCGGACGACACGGAGGAAGCGCTCCACGAGCGCATCAAGGAAGTCGAGCGACGGCTGCTCGTCGACGTGGTGGGACGCCTGTCGCGTGACGGCTACCGCATTGAGGGACGAAAGGTTTTGATTCCGGCATGAGCGCCACCTCCCAGGACACCCCGCAGGACAGCGGGACGCAGCGGCCCATCCGCCGCGCGCTGATCAGCGTCTACGACAAGACCGGTCTGGAGGAGCTGGCCCGCGGCCTGCACGCGGCCGGCGTCGAACTGGTGTCGACCGGCTCGACCGCCGGGCGGATCGCCGCCGCCGGCGTGCCCGTCACCAAGGTCGAGGAGCTGACCGGCTTCCCCGAGTGCCTGGACGGCCGGGTGAAGACCCTGCACCCGCGGGTGCACGCCGGCATCCTCGCCGACCTGCGGCTGGAGGACCACCGCAGGCAGCTCGACGAGCTGGACGTCAAGCCGTTCGAGCTGGTCGTGGTGAACCTCTACCCGTTCCGCGAGACCGTCGCCTCGGGCGCGAGCCCCGACGAGTGCGTCGAGCAGATCGACATCGGCGGCCCCTCCATGGTCCGGGCCGCCGCCAAGAACCACCCCTCCGTCGCGGTCGTCACCAGCCCCGCCCGCTACGCCGACGTGCTCGCCGCGGTGGGCGACGGCGGCTTCGACCTCGCCGCCCGCAAGCGGCTGGCCGCCGAGGCGTTCCAGCACACCGCCGCGTACGACGTGGCCGTGGCCTCCTGGTTCCTGGACGGCTACAGCGCCGACGACGAGTTCCCCGCCTTCACCGGCGCCACGTACACCCGCCTCAACACCCTTCGCTACGGCGAGAACCCGCACCAGGGCGCGGCGATCTACACCGACGGCAGCGGTACCGGCCTGGCGGGCGCGGAGCAGTTGCACGGCAAGGAGATGTCGTACAACAACTACGTCGACACCGAGGCCGCCCGCCGGGCCGCCTACGACCACGACGGCGTCTGCGTGGCGATCATCAAGCACGCCAACCCGTGCGGGATCGCGGTCGGCGCCGACGTCGCCGACGCGCACCGCAAGGCGCACGCCTGCGACCCGCTCTCCGCGTTCGGCGGGGTCATCGCGGTCAACCGTTCGGTGTCCGTGGCGATGGCCGAGCAGGTCGCGGAGATCTTCACCGAGGTGATCGTCGCCCCCGCCTACGAGGACGGCGCCGTCGAGGTGCTGGCCCGCAAGAAGAACATCCGCGTGCTGCGCTGCGCCGACGCGCCCGCCGCCACCACGGAGCACCGCCCGATCGAGGGCGGCGTCCTCGTGCAGGCCAAGGACCGGCTCCAGGCCGACGGCGACGACCCGTCCACCTGGACCCTCGCGACCGGTGAGCCGCTGTCCGCCGCCGAACTGGCCGACCTCGCGTTCGCCTGGCGGGCCTGCCGGGCGGTCAAGTCCAACGCGATCCTTCTGGCGAAGGACGGGGCGACCGTCGGGGTCGGCATGGGGCAGGTCAACCGGGTCGACTCGGCGAAGCTGGCGGTGGAGCGGGCCGGGGTGGAGCGCGCCGCGGGTTCCTACGCCGCCTCCGACGCGTTCTTCCCGTTCCCCGACGGGCTTGAAGTGCTGACCGCCGCCGGCGTCAAGGCGGTGGCCCAGCCGGGTGGGTCCATCCGTGACGAGGCGGTCGTCGAGGCTGCGAAGAAGGCCGGGGTCACCATGTACTTCACGGGTACCCGCCACTTCTTCCACTGACCTCGCGGGGGCGGTGCCCCTGACCCCCCGGGTGCCCCGCTCCCGCCCGTCCCGGGACCACCCCCCGGTGGGTGGCTCGTCGCGCCGTTCCCCGCGCCCCTAGGACGGTGCCCCTTGCGGTCGTGCCTTCACCTTGCGGCGCGCTGTGGCCGGTCGCGCAGTTCCCCGCGCCCCTGGGTATGTGCGGCTCCCTCCGCGAAAGGAGCCGCACCAAGTGAGGCGACGGGTTCAGCAGGGAGCAACTCGCGGCGGCCGACACCTCCGCGCTC
>NZ_JBFBIV010000182.1:0-6845 GCF_040702025.1 Streptomyces sp. NPDC088194
GGCCGCCGGAAACAGCTCGGCGGGGATCTTCGCGGCCGCCGCCCGGTCCAGCAGCCACAGCGTGCGGGCCCGGCCGTAGGCGCCCGAGGCGGGTGTCCGCTCGGTGCTGCCGCGGTGGTCAGTTCACGCAGGTGAGCCGGGCCAGCCCCCAGTCCGCGTGGTCGTAGTTCTTGCCGTCGCCGCCGTCGCCGACGGCCAGGCTCAGGGTGTGCACGCCGGTGGTGTCGACGCTCAGGTCGACCGCGCTCTGGCCGCCGCGCACCACGTCGGTGGACGCGAGTTGCCTGCCGTCGTCGCCGAGCACGGTGAACGTGACGCTGCCCTGGCCGCCGGTCTCGTCGTCGACGCCGACGTGGGCCTCGAAGCGGGTGCAGCGGCCCTGGAGGTCGATCTGCACCTGGGCCGGCGCGTTCATGCCCAGGCCCTTCGGATACACGGTGCCGTCGATCGTCAGGGGGTGGCCGTCCTGCCCGCCGGCCTCGCCGTTGGACTGGTCGCGCTCGACCGGCCCGTAGCCGTTGGTCTCGGTGAGGAACGGCTGATCGCTGGCGTAGACGGTGCCGTGCAGCGGGATGGAGACCCGCACGACCTGCTCGACGTGGACCGGCGGGGCCTTCCCGCCGGCCGGGTCGGCGTACGTGGCCACCACGGGCACGTCGACCTCGCCGCCCGGCTGGTCCTTGCCGACCGTCACGGTCCAGTGGCCGTCGAGCGCCCGGCCGGCCCGCAGCGAGCCGGCGGTGACGTCCCGGCCGGTGGCGCTCCAGCCCGCGGGGAGCCGGTCGCGGTCCACCGTCAGGCGCACCTGGCGCAGGGCCGTGCCCTGCGGAAGCTCGAACGCCGCGTCGATCCCGACCTTCGCGCCGGGGCCCGCGGTGGCGGTCGACGGGTCGAGGGTCAGGGACGTGGCGGGCGCGGTGACCACCGGGTTCTCGCAGTCGGTGCGGCCCTTGGTGGCGGGGCAGGCCAGGGCGACGAAGCCGCCGTTGGCCGCGCCGGGCACCGACAGGGTGTCCTTGGCGGTGGCCGTCCGCACGGTGCGCTGCAACTGGCCGTCGCTGTCGCCGATCGTCTCGACCAGCCAGGTGCCCTTGCCGAGGAAGCCGAGCGGCGCCGTCATGGTGTCGCTCGCGCCGGCCAGGATGCCGCCGACGAACCAGCGGTCGCCGCTGCGGCGGGCGATGACGGCCTGCCGGTCGCCGGCCGGCTGCGGACCGGGCCCGCCGGAGACCAGGTGCGTCTCGTCCCAGGTGGTGGGGAGTTGCTCCAGGTAGCTCTCGGCCACCGGTTGGGCGGCGAAGCCCTCGGGGTTGTCGCCCAGCGACGTCCAGCCGGACTCGTAGACCACCGGCAGCGCCAGTTCGTGCGCCAGGGAGTCCTGCCGGTTCGGGCGGGAGAACCACGTCGGGGTGTAGTCCATCGAGCCGACGATGTTGCGGGTGAAGGCGAGGAAGATGTCGCGGGTCGGGTTCTGCCCGTTCTCCTCACCGCGGACCGCCTCGACGCTCATCACCTGCGGCCAGGTGCGTTGCAGGCCGCGGGGGATCGTCGCGCCGTGGAAGTCGATCATCAACTTGTCCTTGGCGGTGTCGTGCAGGATCGCGTCGTACCACTGGAAGGTGGACTGCGCGTCGGAGTCCATGTAGTCGACCTTGACGCCCGCGACGCCCCACTCCTTGAGCTTCGCGAACCAGGTGTCGCGCTGCTGCTGGGTCTTCAGGTCGGTCCAGGCGAACCACAGGATCACGTCGACGCCCTTGGCCCGCGCGTAGCGGACCAGTTCGGGGACCCAGCTCGCCTGCCAGCCGGCGTCCACCAGCGTGTACGGCAGGCCGTGCGCGGCCGCGTAGTCCACGAAGTCCTTCTGCCGGTCGAAGTCACCGGGGCTCGACCCGTCGCTCAGCCAGGACCAGTCGTCCACGCCCGGCCGTATCCAGGAGGTGTCCTGGAACTTCGCCGGCGGCGCGAGGTCGTTCACGAGGGTGGAGCCGACCAGCGTGTCCAGGCTGCCCACGATCGCGGTGCGCCACGGCGTCGCCAGCGGTCCGTTCGAGGTGACGGGCGCGTCGTCCGCCAGCGCGACGGAGTACGCCCCGCTGCCGGCCACGTGGTCGAGGTGGCTGCCGGAGTACCGGCCGTCGACGTCCGCCTCCGTCAGCAGCACGTAGGTGCTCCCGACCTCGAAGAGCGTCGGGTAGCCGAACGCGCAGGTGTCGCCGGTGCAGGATGTGGGCTGCGCCGCGTTGGCCGCGCCGGCGGTGGTCTGGGTCCGCTCGGTCTCGTAGCTGGGCGAGTACGGCTGGACCCAGGCGTCGGCGTCCGTCGGCAGCTCGAACGTCGAGGACTCCCCGGTCACGGTCACCGGGCCCTTGCCGTCCAGCAGGTACCGGTAGGCGACGCCGTCGTCGGACACCCGTACCGCGACGCCCAGTCGGGCACCGTCGGAGCCGCGGAAGGTGAAGGTCGCCTCCCGCATCGTGGCCGAGGTCCGCAGCTGCTTGCCGGTGGTCATCCGGTAGGACTCGTGGACCGTGCGGTCCTGCCGCCTGACCAGCCGCAGACCCGTCGTCAGGTCGTGCTGGTCGGTGCGGATGCCGAGCCGGCCCGGCAGCAGCACCGGCGCGCTGCCGCGGTCGACCGCGAGGTGCAGCTCGCCCGCGGAGTCCAGGTCGAGTTGCGCGGTGAGCGTCGAGCGGCCGGGGTCGTCCACCGTCCAGCTGCCGTTGGAGTTCTGTGCGGTGGTGGGGTTCTGTGTGGCGGAGTGCCGGGCCGCGGTGGACGGTGCGGCGGTGGACGGTGCGGCTGCCGCCACGACCAGTCCGCTGCCCAGCAGTGCCGAAAGGGCCACGCCGGTCACCGTTCGCCGGAGTCTTTCGTGCCGTGGTCGCATGCATGTCCTTTGCCTTGGACCACCGCACGCCCCTGAACGACCGGTCACGGACCGATCGTCAGCACGGGCTCGGCGGTCGACAGTTGAACAACAACGAACTTTTTCCAAGCAATTCCCGCACATGTCACCGGACTCCCACATGCGCGTCAAGCCTCAGGACCGAGTTCGCGGTGGCGGGTTCTCGCCCGCGCGGGCGCCGTGGGCGGCCGGTCGACCGCCCGCCCACGGCTCCGCTGCCGACCGGAGGTCAGCTGATGGCGGTGGCGAAGACGTGCAACTCGGGGTTGCTCGGCAGGGTCACGTACCGCACCTGCTTCCCGCTGCTGAGCGGCACGGACGCCGCGTACAGGCTGACCTTCTGGTCGGCGGGGTTGGTGCTGCCGGCCGGCCGGTTCCAGTGCGGGGTGGTGACGACCAGCGTGCAGCCGCTGCCCGCGGCGTTGCTGTACCAGTCGGAGACGTTCAGGGTCGACGTGGAGGTGGTGCCGTCGGTGTAGGTGACGGTCACCTTGCCGGTCTGGGTGCCGTTGGTGCCGACGGTCAGGAGCGACAGCGCCGAGCCGGAGCCGGACTGGCTGACGAGCTGGCCGCCGGTGGTGACCGCGTCGGCCTGGCCGGCCGGCACGTCGGGCCAGGTGAACGTCGCGCCGCCGGCGGTCACCTGGCCGCCGGGCGTGACGCCGACCGACGCCAGCGCCTGCGCGGAGAAGCTGTAGCCCTTTCCGTCGAGGTTGCCGGGGGTCTGGTCGGCGTCGTCGGTGACGCCCACCGTGTCGCGGGCCGCGGCGAGGTCGGCGTAGGCGATCTGCACGGTCGCCTTGCCGGTGCCCGGCGGCAGGCCGCGGGAGCCGCTGTAGGCGGTGGTGGCGGCGAGGGTGGCCGCACCGCCCCCGGTCCCGGCCGGCACCGTCACCTGCCAGGTGGTGGTGGCCGAGGCGCCCGCGGGCACCTTGCGGAAGGTGGCGGCGGTGACCGCCTTCTTCGTCCAGCCGGCCGGCACGGTGAGCTGGGTGGCGGCCTGGCTCACGCTCTGCGTCGAGGCATTGGTGAACGTGGTCTTCACCGACAGGGTGCCGCCGCCGTCAGCGGTGGCCGGCGCCGAGACCTTGGTGAAGCGCGGCCCCGAGTTCCTGGTCACCTGGAAGGCGCCCGACAGCGGCAGGGCCCGCGAGGAGTCGCCGACCTGCACGGTGTACCTGCCGGTGGCCAGCTCCCACGCCTGCGCGTCGGTGCTCCAGTACGACGCGTCCTGCGCGCTGATCTCGAAGGTCACCCGCTTGCTCTGGTGCGGCTTGAGGTCGACCTTCTGGAACCCCTTGAGCTGGCGGGCCGGTTCACCGGTCGAGGACGGGTCGGTCAGGTAGAGCTGCGCGACCTCGGCGCCCTCGCGGCTGCCGGTGTTGGTCACCTCCACGCTCGCCGGCACGGTGCCCTTCTCGCTGAGCGTGTGCCCCACCCGAAGGTTCGAGAAGCCGAACGACGTGTAGGACAGGCCGTAGCCGAACGGGAAGAGCGGCGTCAGCTTGTTCGTGTCGTACCACCGGTAGCCGACGTTCAGGCCCTCGGAGTACTCCACCGTGCCGTTCACGCCCGGGAACTGCGCCGCGGTCGAGGCCGGCACCTGGTCCAGCGACGTGGGGAAGGTGACCGGCAGCTTGCCCGACGGGTTCACGTCGCCGAAGAGCAGCGACGCGATCGCGTTGCCCGCCTGCTGGCCCGGGTACCACGCCTCCAGCACGCCCTTGACCTGGTCCAGCCAGGGCATGGTCACGGCCGAGCCGGTGTTCAGCACGACCACGGTGTTCGGGTTGACCGCCGCGACCGCGGAGATCAGCTTGTTCTGGTCGGCGGGCAGGTCGATGTTCTGCAGGTCGCTGCCCTCGCTCTCGAAGTCGTTGGCGTAGACGACCGCCACGTCGGACTTGGCCGCGAGCGCGACCGCCTGGTCCAGCGGGCTGCCCGCACCCGGCGGCGTCCAGCCCAGCTCGGCGACGGCGTCGCCGCCGGACTGGTAGTAGTCCATCTCGACCTGCACCGGCTTGCCCGCGGTCAGGTCCACCTGCGCGGTCTGCGTGGTGCTGCCCTGGTCCCGCCAGTTGTCGATGAGCTGCTTGCCGTCGATGAACAGCCGGCTGCCGTCGTCACTGGTGATCCCGAACGTGTACGTGCCGGTGGCCGGCGGGGTGATCGTGCCGGTCCACTTGGCGGAGAACGAACCACCGGACACGCCTGCGGCGGGCGCCTGGCCGTTCCACTTGAAGTCGACCTGCGGGTCGGTCGTGGTCGCCGCCGGGTCCCCGGCCAGCGTGGTGTTGGTGTAGTAGTCGCCCTGCAGCCCGTGGCCGCTGCCGGACGCCGGCGTCAGGTACGAGCTGTCGATGGCCGGCAGCTCACCGCCGGGGCCGCTGCCGCCCTGGGCGTAGGACACGGTGGTCCCGGCGCCGGCCCGCGCCTTGATCCCGTCGTACGGGGTGACGGTGCCGGTGCCGCCGACGGACGCGCTGCCGCCGCCCGCGGTCATGGTGTCCACGCCGGCGCCGTCGCCGAGCACCGCGATCGACTTCACCTTGCGGGAGTTCAGCGGCAGCACGCCGCCGGAGTTCTTCAGCAGGACGGTGCCGGCCTCGGCGGCCTTCCTCGCGGTGTCGACGTGCGCGGCCGTGGACGCGTCGGCGTCCGGGGTGTCCTTGGACGGGTGCTCGAAGAACCCGAAGCGGAACTGCTCGCGCAGGATGCGGGTGACCATGTCGTCCAGCCGGCTCTGCGCCACCTGGCCGTTCTGCACGGCGGTCTTGAGCGCGGCGCCGAAGTACGAGGCGTCCGGCATCTGCATGTCCATACCGGCGTTGGCCGTGGCGACCGTGCTGTGCGTGCCGCCCCAGTCGGAGGTGATGAACCCCTTGAGGCCGAAGTCGTCCTTGAGGATCGAGTCCAGGTAGGCGCTCGCGCACGCGTCGGTGCCGTTGACCGTGGAGTACGAGCACATCGCCGACGCCGGGTCGGACTGCGCCACCACCGCGCCGAACGCGCTGGTGTAGATCTCCCGGACGGTGCGGTCGTCGATGATAACGTTGTCAGACGGCGTGTTCCTGTTGGTCTCCTGGTTGTACACCGCCCAGTGCTTGACCTGGGCCATCACGTCCTGCCCCTGGATTCCCTCGATGTCCGCGGCGCCCATCTGCCCGGTCAGGTACGGGTCCTCGCTGTACGACTCGAACGCCCGGCCCCAGCGCGGGTCGCGGACGATGTTGATCGTCGGACCGAGGTCGACGTCGACGCCCTTGGCCTTGTCCTCGGCGCCGATCACTGAGCCGTAGGACCTCGCCACCGACGGGTCGAACGACGCGGCCACGTTCGCCGCGGCCGGCAGCTGCGTGGTGTCGCTCATCCGGACGCCGGTCGGGCCGTCCTGCATCTTCAGCGCGGGGATGCACAGCCGGCTGTTGCCGGGGACCAGTCCGGTGTACGGGCCCGCGGCGGAGCCGTGCACCATCGCGATCTTGTCGTCGAGGGTCATCTTCGACAGCACCTGCGCCGTACGCGTGTTCACCGGCGCGGTCGAACCCACCCACGGGCAGGCCGGGTTGGGGCCGTCGGTGCCGGCCGCGGCGGCGGGGGAGACCCCGGTGGGGGAGAGTGCGAGCCCGGCGACCAGGGCGGCGGCGGCGGTTGCCACGGCCGCGGCCCGCCGTCTGCGGGACGTTCTGAATCGTTTCACGATCAACACGGCTCCTCTGTTGGCCCGAGGCGATCCGGGGACCGGCCCGGGAAGTGGCGTGCGGATGGACCCTAGGCTCACCCAACTCGACTTTCAAGAGGTAGAGTCGGGCCTCAATTCGGCCGTTCAACGGCAGAAATTTGAGCTGGGGTGACGGCATGACAGATGCGACCGGGTTCGCGCCGCCGTCGTCTACGGCCACACCCCCGTGCCGACCACGTCGTGGATCAACAACAC
>NZ_JBFBIV010000183.1:0-6835 GCF_040702025.1 Streptomyces sp. NPDC088194
GAGCAGTGGGGGCCATCGACGTCGTGCCCGGTGAGGCACTGGCGGAGGATACGAGATTCGAACTCGTGAGGGGTTGCCCCCAACACGCTTTCCAAGCGTGCGCCCTAGGCCACTAGGCGAATCCTCCGGGGGAGACATTACAGGGTGGAGGGGGGTGGGAGCGAACTCGTTCGGAGGGCGGGGGGTGGGGTAGGGTGGGCGCAGCCCCTCACGTGGCGCTATCTCGCTGAACTCCCCCAGGGCCGGAAGGCAGCAAGGGTAAGTGGGCTCTGGCGGGTGCGTGGGGGGTCTTCGCATGCCCGGGGGCGTTTTCGGGTCCGGTGGGGCGGTGTCGGGGCGGCGAGACCTCGGCCGGATCGCGGCAGGGCCGCAGTCGGACCCGGGTGAGACCCGAGGCGGACCCGTGGTGGGGCGCGGGGTGGGGCGCGGTGTCGGTGGGCCCGGCTAGTCTCGGAGGCGTGTCACTCGCTCTGTATCGCCGCTACCGTCCGGAGACCTTCGCCGAGGTCATCGGGCAGGAGCACGTCACCGACCCGTTGCAGCAGGCGCTGCGCAACAACCGGGTCAATCACGCGTACCTGTTCAGCGGCCCGCGGGGGTGCGGGAAGACGACGAGCGCGCGGATTCTGGCGCGCTGCCTGAACTGCGAGCAGGGACCGACGCCGACTCCGTGCGGGGAGTGCCAGTCGTGCCGCGACCTGGCGCGGAACGGCCCGGGGTCGATCGACGTGATCGAGATCGACGCGGCGTCGCACGGCGGTGTGGACGACGCCCGCGATCTGCGCGAGAAGGCGTTCTTCGGGCCGGCCGGCAGCCGGTACAAGATCTACATCATCGACGAGGCCCACATGGTCACGTCGGCGGGGTTCAACGCGCTGCTGAAGGTGGTCGAGGAGCCGCCGGAGCACCTGAAGTTCATCTTCGCGACCACCGAGCCGGAGAAGGTCATCGGCACGATCCGGTCGCGTACGCACCACTACCCGTTCCGGCTGGTGCCGCCGGGGACCTTGCGGGACTACCTCGCCGAGGTGTGCGGGCACGAGGCGATCCAGGTCGAGGACGGGGTGTACCCGCTGGTGGTGCGCGCCGGGGCCGGCTCGGTGCGGGACTCGATGTCGGTGATGGACCAGTTGCTGGCGGGCGCGAGCACCGACGGTGTGACGTACGCGATGGCGACGGCGCTGCTCGGTTACACGGACGCGGCGCTGCTCGACGAGGTCGTGGACGCGTTCGCGTCGGGCGACGGCGCGGCGGTCTACGGGATCGTGGACCGGGTGATCGAGGGCGGGCACGACCCGCGCCGGTTCGTCACGGACCTGCTGGAGCGGCTGCGCGACCTGGTGATCATCGCGGCCGTGCCGGACGCGGTGGAGAAGGGGCTGATCGACGCGCCCCGGGACGTGGTCGAGCGGATGCAGGCACAGGCGTCGGTCTTCGGCGCCGCCGAGCTGAGCCGCGCGGCCGACCTGGTCAACACCGGACTGACGGAGATGCGCGGCGCGACCTCGCCCCGGCTCCAACTGGAGCTGATCTGCGCCCGGGTGCTGCTCCCGGCCGCGTACGAGGACGAACGCTCGTTGCAGGCGCGGCTGGAGCGGCTGGAGCGCGGGGTCAGCCTCGGCGGTCCGGCGAACGCCGCGACGGCTCCCGGCGGCGGGCCCGGCTACGGTGACGCGCCCGGCGGGGCCCAGGCCGGCGGTGTCGCGGGTCCGGGTGGCGGTCCGGCGTACGGCGGCGGTCCCGCGGGCCCGTCCGGTCCGGCGGCGGCGAGGGCCGCACTGGGCCGTACGGCAACGGGCCCGGCGGCACCCGCCCCCGCACCTGCGTACGCACCCGCGGCTCCCGCCCCCGCGCCGGAGGCGCAGCAGCAGCCCGCGGCCCCAGCGGCCCCCGCGTCGCCGCCACCCGCGCCCGTACCGCCGGCACCGCCCGTGCCGGACAGCGGGGACGCGGCCCCCGACCCTTCCTCCGCCCCGCGCCCGGGTGCGTGGCCGACCTCCGCCGCGCCGGGTGCGCCCGCCGCCTCCCCCGCGCCGGCCCCGCGCCCGGGTGCGTGGCCGACCACGGCCGGCCCGTCCCAGTCGAACCCTCCGCACCAGCAGACGCACCAGCAGGCACACCAGCCCCCGTCCGGCCCGCCGGCCGGAGCATCCGCGCCCCCGCCCGCCGCCGCGGCCACCCCCGCGTCCAGCGGCCCCATCGGCGACTCCTCCCGCGTCCGCGAGCTGTGGCCGCAGATCCTGGAGGCCGTCAAGCACCGCCGGCTCACCTGGATTCTGCTGCTCAACAACGCCCGGGTGGTCGGCTTCGACGGCGAGACGCTGCAACTCGGCTTCGACAACCTCGGCGCGCGCAACAGCTTCGCCAACGGCGACAGCGAGGACGTGCTGAAGCAGGCGATCGGCGCGGTGACCGGGGCGAGGTGGAAGATCGAGACCCTGGTCGACCCGGGTGGCGGCGGCAGCGACGGCGGCGGGCGAGGCGGCCCCGGGGGTGGCGGAGGCCGCAGCGGTCCCCCTCGGACGCAGGCACCCGGCGGCCCGGGCGGCCCGCCACAGGGCCTAGGCCAGGGGCAAGGCCAAGGACAGAGCCAGGGCCCGGCAGGTCAAGGCCCCGGCCGACCGCCCACCGGTCAGCAGCCGAACGGCCAGGGCGGCGCGCCCTCCGCGTACGGCTCGGCCCCGCCCGCCGCCGCCCCGCCCGCCCCTCGCCGGGAGGGCCAGGGCGGCACCGCCGTGCCCGGCGGCGGCCAGGGCGCCGGCCCGGGGATGGGCTCGGGTGCGGGCGACCCGCGTCCGTACCCCGGCGGCTCCTCCTTCGCCGAACCCCCGCCCCTCGAGGACGACATCCCCGAGGAGGACGACCCGGAACTGGTGGATTCGGCACCGGCTCTCAGCGGCCACGACCTGTTCATCAAGGGGCTCGGCGCGACGGTCATCGAGGAGATCAGCCACGACTGAGCGCGGGTGCGCACCGGCGTCGGCGGGCGTACGCGCACAGGCCCGCGCAGAAGCCCGTGCACCGGCCCGCGTACACGTACGGGCACGGGTGCGACGTGGGTACGGCGGTGCGTGCGACCAGGGGAGGGGTGCGCGCCGCGCCGATCCTCCGTACGGCGTAGGGCGCTGGGCCGTACGAGCACGTAGGCTCGCCCTGTCACGTAAAACACGCGGCAATCCCGTAAAACCCGTAGAGCCGCAGTACTCGCAGGGCCCGTAGACAACAGACGGCACAGGCAGGAGCGATTCCGTGATCCCCGGTGGTGGTCAGCCGAACATGCAGGCGCTGCTCCAGCAGGCGCAGAAGATGCAGCAGGATCTCGCGGCGGCCCAGCAGGAGCTGGCCGAGACGACGGTGGAGGGCTCGGCGGGCGGCGGCCTGGTGCGGGCGACGGTGACGGGTGCGGGCGAACTGCGCGGGCTGGTCATCGACCCGAAGGCGGTCGACCCCGACGACACCGAGACCCTCGCCGATCTGGTGGTCGCCGCGGTGCACCACGCGAACGAGTCGGCGCAGAAGCTCCAGCAGGACAAGCTCGGCCCGCTCGCCCAGGGGCTGGGCGGGATGCCCGGGCTGCCGTTCTGAGCCTGAGCCGGCGCTCCGCCTGACGTCGTTCTGCCGGTTCGGTCGGTTGGACCGGTTCTGCCGGTTCGGCCCGTTCGACTCGGTCCGGCGCTCAAGGTCCGGCCGCGGTTCCCCGCCCCGGACCCCGATCCCCGGCTCCCGACCCTCACCCCCCGACCCCCGACCCCCGACCCCCAGGCCAGAAGCTCCGTGGGCCCCGAAGATCCGAAGGAAGGCACGGCGTGTACGAAGGCGTGGTGCAGGACCTGATCGACGAGCTGGGCAGGCTGCCGGGCGTGGGGCCCAAGAGCGCGCAGCGGATCGCCTTCCACATCCTGCAGGCCGACCCGGCCGACGTACGCCGGCTGGCGCACACGCTCTCCGAGGTCAAGGCGAAGGTGCGGTTCTGCGCGGTGTGCGGGAACGTCGCGCAGGAGGAGCGCTGCCGGGTGTGCAGCGACCCGCGGCGCGACCCCGCGGTGATCTGCGTGGTCGAGGAGCCCAAGGACGTGGTGGCGGTCGAGCGCACCCGGGAGTTCCGCGGGCGGTACCACGTACTGGGCGGCGCGATCAGCCCGATCGAGGGTGTCGGCCCCGACGATCTGCGGATACGGGAACTGCTCGCCCGCCTCGCCGACGGCACCGTCACCGAACTGATCCTGGCCACGGACCCGAACCTCGAAGGCGAGGCGACGGCCACGTATCTGGCCCGCATGGTGAAGCCCATGGGTTTGCGCGTCACGCGACTGGCCAGTGGACTCCCGGTGGGTGGCGACTTGGAGTACGCGGACGAGGTCACGCTGGGGCGGGCCTTCGAAGGGAGGCGGTTGCTGGATGTCTGACGCCGTGGTGGACGAGGACGCGCGGGCGAGGAAGAGCGGGAGCGGCAGGAACGTGAGCGTGGCGGGCAAGGACGTGGCGGGAGCGGGAGCAGCCGCGGGCAAGGGCGGTACGGGCGCGGGCGGCCCGGCCGCCGGCAGGAGCGGTGCCGCGGGCGGGAGCGCCCTGCCGGGCCGGCCGGACGCCCCGGGGCCGACGCCGGAGCCGCAGGAACCGGACGAGTTCGCCGTCCAGATCAGCGACCAGATCGAGAGCTTCATCCTCTCGGTCCGCGAGGTCGCCAAGGGCGACGACCCGGACAGCGCGGTGCCGTACCTGCTGCTGGAGGTCTCCCAGTTGCTGCTGGCCGGCGGGCGGCTCGGCGCGCACGAGGACATCGTGCCGGACGAGCGGTACGAACCGGACGCCGGTCCTGAGCCGGACGAGGACGACCTGCGGCAGCGGCTGGCCACGCTGCTGGAGCCGATCGACGTGTACTCGGAGGTCTTCGACCCGTACGTGCCGCGGTCGACGCCGGTGGCCTGCCGGATCTCCGACGACCTGGCCGACGTGGTGGCGAACCTGGCCCACGGCCTCACGCACTTCCGGGCCGGCCGGGTGTCCGAGGCGCTGTGGTGGTGGCAGTTCTCGTACCTGTCGAGCTGGGGGCTTACGGTCAGCGCGTCGCTGCGCGCGCTCCAGTCGCTGGTGGCGCACGTACGGCAGGACAGCCCGCTGGACGAGCTGGACGGCCTGGACACGGGCGGCGACGAGGACGAGGAGCAGCTGGCGCGCGAGGCGGGCCGGGTGATGGAGGCGGAGCTCGGCACGATGGGGTTGCGCCGCCGCCGGCAGTGAAAACCCGGTGATCGCCCGGTGCGCGTGGTGATCGCCCGGTGCTCGCCGTCGCGCGCGGTGATCGCCCGGTGCTCGCCCGCCTCCGTATGGCGGTGATCACCTGGTGAACCCTGTGTCTCAGCATGTGATAAGGGCGGGGCGGTCGCGGGCGGCTCGTTAAAATGGGCCGACCGCATTCACCCTTGATCCACCCTGAGCGAGGAGCGCACGTGGGCCTTGTCGTGCAGAAGTACGGCGGCTCCTCAGTCGCCGATGCCGAAGGCATCAAGCGGGTCGCCCGCCGAATCGTGGACACCAAGAAGGCCGGCCACCGCGTGGTCGTCGTGGTGTCGGCGATGGGCGACACGACCGACGAACTGATCGATCTCGCCGAGCAGATCTCACCGATCCCGTCCGGCCGCGAGTTCGACATGCTGCTGACCGCCGGTGAGCGCATCTCGATGGCGCTGCTGGCGATGGCGATCAAGAACCTCGGCCATGAGGCGCAGTCCTTCACCGGCAGCCAGGCCGGCGTGATCACCGACTCGGTGCACAACAAGGCGCGGATCATCGATGTGACGCCGGGCCGTATCCGGACCGCGCTCGACGAGGGCAACATCGCGATCGTGGCCGGGTTCCAGGGTGTGTCGCAGGACAAGAAGGACATCACCACGCTGGGGCGGGGCGGCTCGGACACCACCGCGGTGGCGCTGGCCGCCGCGCTGGACGCCGAGGTGTGCGAGATCTACACGGACGTCGACGGGGTGTTCACCGCCGACCCGCGGGTGGTGAAGACGGCCCGCAAGATGGACTGGATCGCCTTCGAGGACATGCTGGAGCTGGCCAGCTCCGGCTCGAAGGTGCTGCTGCACCGCTGCGTGGAGTACGCCCGCCGCTACAACATCCCGATCCACGTCCGTTCCTCGTTCTCCGGGCTTCCGGGCACCTGGGTCAGCAACGAACCACCCCAAGGAGACAGGCCGATGGAGCAGGCGATCATCTCCGGCGTTTCGCACGACACGACCGAGGCGAAGATCACCGTGGTCGGGGTACCGGACAAGCCGGGCGAGGCCGCGACGATCTTCCGGGCGATCGCGGACGCCGAGATCAACATCGACATGGTGGTGCAGAACGTGTCGGCCGCGGCCACCGGGCTCACCGACATCTCCTTCACCCTGCCGAAGGCCGAGGGGCACAAGGCGATCGAGGCGCTCACCAAGGCGCAGACGGTGATCGCCTTCGACTCCCTGCGCTACGACGACCAGATCGGCAAGCTCTCGCTGGTCGGGGCCGGGATGAAGACCAACCCGGGGGTGACCGCGACCTTCTTCGAGGCGCTGTCCAACGCTGGGGTGAACATCGAGCTGATCTCGACCTCGGAGATCCGGATCTCCGTGGTCACCCGGATCGACGACGTGAAGCCGGCCGTTCAGGCGGTGCACTCGGCGTTCGGGCTGGACAGCGACAGCGACGAGGCGGTCGTCTACGGCGGCACCGGCCGCTGAACGTGCTGGTGAACGGCTAGGCCGTGTTTTGGAAGTAGCGCCGTCCGCCCAAAGGGCGGGGCCCGTGGCGTCTGGTGCGTGCGATCGCAAGGCGGAGGGTTGTCCTCGTA
>NZ_JBFBIV010000184.1:0-6540 GCF_040702025.1 Streptomyces sp. NPDC088194
TTCCGCGGCAGCGGGTCTGCCCGGGGAGGGGGCAGCGCCTTCCGCGGCAGCGGGTCTGCCCGGGGAGGGGGCAGCGCCTTCCGCGGCAGCGGGTCTGCCCGGGGAGGGGGCAGCGCCTTCCGCGGCAGCGGGTCCGCCCGGGGAGCGCAGGGCACCCTTGTCCGAGGGGCACGGGTCCCCCCGGGGATGGCGTGATGCACTAACGTGTGGCGACCGCCACACGTTAGCCTGCTTGCATGGCCCTGGGGACTTCATCCACACGCACGGACCGCGCGATCACGATCCGTGAACTGCTCGCGTCCGGTCAGCGCTCGTACTCGTTCGAGTTCGCCGCGCCGCGGACCGAGAAGGGCGAGCGCACGTTGTGGAGAGCGATCCGCCGGATCGAGGCGGTGCGCCCGACCTTCGTGTCGGTCACCTACGGCGCCGGCGGCTCCTCGCGGGAGGGCACCGTGCGGGCCACCGACCGGATCGTCTCGGACACCACGCTCACCCCGTGCGCCCACCTCACCGCGGTGAACCACTCGGTCGCCGAACTCCGCAACATCATCGGGCAGTACGCGGACGCGGGCATCCGCAACATCCTCGCGGTGCGCGGCGACCCGCCCGGCGACCCGATGGGCGAGTGGGTGCCGCACCCGCAGGGGCTGACGTACGCGGCCGAACTGGTGCGGCTGGTCAAGGAGTCGGGGGACTTCTGCGTCGGGGTCGCGGCGTTCACCGAGATGCACCCGCGCTCGACCGACCCGGCCGAGGACACCCGGCACTTCCTCGACAAGTGCAGGGCCGGCGCCGACTTCGCGATCACCCAGATGTTCTTCGACGCGGACGCGTACCTGCGACTGCGGGACCGGGTGGACCGGGCGGGCTGCACCGTGCCGATCATCCCCGAGGTGATGCCGGTGACCAACGTCCGGCAGATCGAGCGCTTCTCGCAGCTCGGCAACGCGCCGTTCCCCGCCGACCTGGCCGAACGCATCCTCGCGGTGCAGGACGACCCGGCGGCGGTACGGGAGATCGGCATCGAGTTCACCACCGAGATGTGCCGCCGCCTCATGGCAGAGGACATTCCGGGGCTCCACTTCATTACTCTTAACCACTCCACCGCATCGCTGGAGATCTACGAGAACCTCGGGCTGCATCGGCGGGCGGCGTGACCCCTAGGTGAGGAAGTGGGCACATGGGCTACTCGGTGCTCTACATCGCGTTCGGCATCGTCGCGCTGTGGCTGCTGGGCGAAGTGCTGTTGCAGTACAAGGCCCGGCTGCGCTGGCGGGTGCTCGCCTTCGCGGGGTTCCTGGGCCTGGTCATCGGGGTCGCCGACCGCAGTGTGGTGCTCATCGTGCTGGGCGCGCTCGCCTTCGGCACCGGGCAGAGCCAGGTCACGCTCTCCTACAAGCGGGGATTCTCCACGGGTTGGGCGATAGGCGGCCGTCCCGGCTCCAGCCGGCGCCGCAGGGCCGCGGGCGCCCGCCCGGCCGAACCGGTGCTGGAGGTCGGCCCGATCGAGGCCGACCAGGCGGCCGGCCCGGACCCCGCCCAACAGCCGCTTCCGACTGAGGAGTTGGCGGGCGTGGGCGCCAACGCGACGGCGGTGCACGACTTCTCGGTCCCGTCGGGCGACCCGCAGGGCCAGGGCGGGTACGGCGCCGAGCAGGCGGTGTACCAGCCGATGCCGATGCAGGACGACAGCGGCGAATACCCGCTCTACGACGGCCAGTCGACGTACACCCCCGACCCGTACACCAGCGGCGGCTACGAGGGGTACGGCGCGCAGGGCTACCAGAGCTGGACCGGCTACGAGCAGCAGCAGCCGGCCTGGGACCAGGGGCAGGGACAGCAGCAGGGCCAGGATCAGGACGGCGGCGGCTACCAGGAGCAGCCCGCGCCTGCCGCGGCCTCGTACGGCTACGACCCCGACGACTACGACGTGTTCGGCAACGCCCGCGGCACCGACGGCGGCGGGTACGGCGGGGAGGGCGCCGGGGACTGGCAGTCCCCGCAGCCCTACCCGCAGCAGCCCGCGGCCGACACGTACGGCGGCTACGGCTTCGACCAGCAGGCGTACGACCAGCAGGCGTACGGCCGGCAGCAGCCGTACATCCCGCAGCAGCAGCACCAGCCGCCGTACGAGCAGCAGCAACAGCCCGAGCAGCAGCAGGAGTACGCGGACCCGTACGACCCGTACCGCTACTGAGCGCCGGTCCGCCGCCGACAGCCGACGGTCGACCCTCAACCGCCGGGCCAGCCAACCGGCCTTCGGCTAGCGGCCGTTGAGCAGGGACGGCAGCCGGGCCGCGGACAGGCCCAGGCCCGCCGGGGTGCGCCAGGGCTGCCCGGGACGGGGCACCGTGGCCGCGAGGTGCGGGTAGTGCTTGAGCAGCGACTCCTCCGTGTACCGGGCGCAGCCCTCGTGCCAGGTGACGATGCCCGCCATCCAGTCCCGCAACTCCTGGGCGTAGTCGAGCAGTACCCCGCGTGCCGTCTCGTCGAGGTCGAACTCCTCGAAGAGCGTGGGAAGTTGGGTCTCGGTGATGTGCTGGAACTCCGACATCCGGGCGGCCATCAGGTCCCCGACGATGTCCATCGCCTCCTGCGGCCCGCAGTCCAGGAAGTTCTGCACCACCAGCACCGCGTTGTGGATCTCGCCCTCGAACTCGATCTCCTTGCGGTAGGAGAACACGTCGTTGAGCAGGCAGGCGAAGTCCTGGGCGGCGACCTCCATGCCGCGCACCGGCCGGGAGCGGTAGATCTCGTCGGGCAGCGCGTCGCCGTGGCCGATCCGGGACAGGCTCATCGTCAGGTCCGAGCCGAACGTCTTGCGGCGCATCTCGATGTAGTCCACCGGGTCGGGCACCCGGTTGAGCTTCTGGTTGGCCAGCTCCCACAGCCAGCTCTCGCACATGTCCTCGATCGCGGCGCGGAACCGCTGCCGCGCCGGCGGCGCCATCGGGCCCGCGGTGCGCTGCCACAGGTCCGCCAGCGAGCGTTCCAGCGCCGTCAGCGGCGGCGGCACCGCACCCGCGTCCAGCGGCATGAACAGCTTGAAACGCTCGGTGGTGATCCGGGCCGCCGCCATGTCGCCGGCCCGGCCGAAGACGATCGGGTAGTAGTCGTCGCCGTAGGTGCCCCAGGTCAGCCAGTCCGTGGTGAGGTCCAACTCGTCCTGGGAGGCGGCCGGATGGATGCCCGCGGCGCACAGCGCGAAGTCGTACCCGGCGAGCTTCTCCTCGTTCCACAGCCCGCCCGGCACCGGGAAGCCCGGCTCGGCGTCCAGCAGGCCCATCCGCCGCCCCCACGCCAGGTTGTGCGCGCGGGAGGCGTCCAGGTGCGGGCTGAGCGTCGTCTCGAACGGCATCGGGACCGGCGCCCGCCGCACCCAGCCGACCTGCTGGAACGGCGCGTGGCCGTAGGCGCGGGCCCGCTGCGGCAGCGTCGCGGCCAGCGAGCCGGCGATCTGCGCGGCCGACGTGCCGATCCCGGTCGGCCCGCCGAGCACGCCCACCGCCCGCGCCTCGTCGCTCGCGCCGTTCATGTAGCGGCTGGAACGCATGTGCCACTCGTGGCCGCCGGACTGCCAGTCCTGTAGCCCCTTCACGTAGGCGAAGACGCCCAGCCGCTGCGCCGGGTCCAGCCCGAACTCGTCGAAGAGCGGCTCCACTTCGGTGAACGCGGTGTGCTCGAACTGCTGGAGCCGCGAGGTCAGCAGGTCGTTCACCGTGTCGGCGGCCTCCTGCGGGGTCTGGTCGAGGAACCGTTCCAGCACCAGTACGGCGTTGGACAGTTCGCCCTCGTCCTCGATCTCGCGCTGGTACGAGAACAGGTCGTTGCGCAGGTGCACGCTGTCCGCGAAGCAGTCGCGCAGCACCCGCATCGGGCGGCTCGCCGCGATCGCGTCGGGCACCTCGGCGCCCGCCGCGTGCTCGATCAGGTTCGCCGACCACGGCGCGCCGCCGACCTTGCGGCGCATCTCGATGTACTCGATCGGGTTCGACACCCGGCCGGTGCTGATGTTGGACAGCTCCCAGAGCGACTCCTCCAGCAGGTGCCGGGTGCTCTCGTGGAACCGCCGCCGATACCCCTCCGACATCTGCGGCACCGTCCGCCGCCACAGGTCGGCCAGGCCCGCCTCCACCTGGTTCGTCGGCTCGGGGACCTCCTGCGCGAGGTCCACCGGCATGAACGCCGGCAGCCGGTCCAGATACGCCTTCGCGCCCGCCATGTCCGGGGTGCGCTTGAAGATGTCGAGGAAGTGGTCGTCGAAGAAGAACACCCACACGTACCAGTCGGTCACCAGGTCCAACTCCGGCCCCGAGGCGTCCGGGTGGGTGTACGCGCACAGCAGGGCGTAGTCGTGCGAGTCGAAGTCCGATTCGGCCCAGATGCCCGAGCCCTCGATCATCGTCATCTCCCGGGCCCACTCCTTCGAGTGCTCCCGGGCGCGTTCGAGGTGCGGGTTCAGCCGCGCCGGGTACGGCACGTAGAACTTGGGCAGTTCGAAGGGCTGCGGCATCTCCGTTAAGACCTTCCGCTCAACTGATCACCTGTACAGCCCCTCACGCTAGGTCGGCCCCACCCGGCGCCGTGAGCCGGTAACGCCCTTTTCCGCCCGATGGGTTGAATTCGCTGCCGCGGGGGTTAACGATCTTGTTCCCGGGCTCGCGGCGGAAGGTGGGGCGCCCCGGGCGCGTACCCGGCGGCGGAGCGGAGGTCAGCGGCTGCCGCCCGGGCCGCCGGCCACGAGGTCGGCGACGATCGCCGCGGACATGCCCGCGTGCGGGAGCCCGCCGCCCGGGTGGGCCCAACCCCCCAGGAAGTAGAGCCCGTTGAAAGGCGTCCGGTTGGGCGGGCGGAAGAGGGCGCCGCCGGCCCCGGGGAGCGAGGGAACCGGCACCGAACCGCCCGCCGCCCCCGTCTCCCGCTCCAGGTCCCGCGGGGTGCGGACCTCGCGCCACAACTCCCGCTCCCGCAGCCCGGGAACGGCCCGCTCCGCCACCTCCAGCATCCGCTCGGCGAACGCGTCCACGAAGTCCCCGCCGGACCAGTCCACCCCGGAGCCGGAGGTGGAGCCCGAGTGGGAACCAGAGTTGGTCCGCCCTGCGGCGTGCCGCGGCACCGTGGCCGTCACGGTGACCGCCTCGTGCCCGTCGTCCGGCCGCGTCGCCGGGTCGTCCGGTCGCAGCACGGTGACCGTCAGCGCCCCCGGCGCCGGCACCTCGGCCCGCCCGCGCCCGAACACCCAGTCCAGCGCGGCCCCCCGGTCCGCGGCGTGCACGACCGTACGGTGCGCCGCACCGGCCGGGCGCGAGCCGCGCAACGCCACGTGCACCGTGCAGCGCCCGGGCTCGTCGCGCGCCCCGGCGAGCGGCCGCAGGTCCTTCCCGCCCGACGGGAGGGTCTCCTGCGGGAGGCAGGGCAACGGCACGGACGCGGCCACCATGTCGGCGGCCCCGGTCGAGTGGTCGGTGAACCGGAGCCCGCGCACCCGTCCCTCGTGCACCTCCACGCCCCTCACCCCGGCGCCGAACCGGAACTCCACCTTCCGGGCCCGGCAGCGGGCGTACAGCGCGTCCGCGAGCGCCCGCATCCCGCCGCGGACGTACCAGACGCCGAACGACTGCTCCAGGTACGGCAGTACGGCCGCCGCCGCGGGCGCCGTACGCGGGTCGAGCCCGTTGCCGAGGGCGTACCACTCCAGCAGCGCGGCCGGGCGCGGATCACCGCCGAGCTCGTCCGCGGCCACGTCGGCCAGGTGCGGCGGGCGCCGCAGCAGGCCCTTGCGCCGGGCCGGGTACGGGTCCCTGGACAGCGGCTTCGGGTCCCCGATCGGCTCCTCCAGCAGCGGCCTGCGGACGCCCTCCCACACCTGCCGCGCCCTCACCAGCACCTCGCTCCAGCGCTCGCCGCTGCCCGGGCCGAACGCGCCGTCCAGCGCCTCGATCACCCCCGAGCGGGAGGCGTTCGGCAGCGACACGTCGGTGCCGTCCGCGAAGACGTGGCGGCCGGCCGGGTCGGTCTGCACCAGCTCGACGCTGTCCTCCAGGCTCTCCCGGCCGGTCTTCACGAACAGGTCGCGGTAGACCGCGGGGAGCTGGAGCAGGCCCGGGCCGGTGTCGAACGCGAAGCCGTCCCGGGCGAACGCGCCCACGCCTCCGCCGTACGTCTCCCCACGTTCGTACACCACCACCTCGTGCCCGCCCGTCGCGAGCCGCGCCGCCGCCGCCATCCCGGCCATCCCGGCGCCCACCACCGCAATCCGTCCCATGCGCCGAGCGTATCCACGCCGTGGGTTCAGCGATCCGCCCGGGTTGCCCCCTCCCCCCGCTGCCCGGACCTCGCGGTAGATGGGGGCTGGTCGCGCCGTTCCCCGCGCCCCTGGGTATGTGCGGGTACTCCGCGGTGCGGCTCCGCCCGCTCTGCCCCTTGCAGGGGGGTGCCGGATCTTCCCCCGGTGAGTGGCTGGTCGCGCAGTTCCCCGCGCCCCTGGGTAGGCCGACCTTCGTACGGAGTGGGGTGACGTGGTTGAGGTGCGCTGTCCCC
>NZ_JBFBIV010000185.1:0-6524 GCF_040702025.1 Streptomyces sp. NPDC088194
GACGACCACCGTCGGGCTGGGTGCCACGCTCGCCAGTGAGCGGCAGGACAAGGTCGACCGTGAACGGGAAGGCGAGCGGCGCGGACTGCGGCAACACCGCCCGGCGCAGCGCGAGTTGCGCGGGCGTCCAGCTCGCTACGGGTGCGCCGCCGACCAGCACCTCGCCGCCGGCGGCCGGCAGGTCGCCCGCGAGCGCGGCCAGCAACGTGGACTTGCCCGCGCCGTTCGGGCCGACCAGGGCCAGCACCTCCCCGGCGGGTACGGCCAGCGACACGTCCTCCAGCACCGATCGCGCGCCGAGCCGTACCCGCAGCGCGCGGGTCTCGGCGAGCACGTCGCCGGGCCGGGCCGGGGCCGGCGGTGCGGGCCGGCGCGGGAAGAGCCCCATGCCGGCCGGTCCGCCGCGCAGGCGTCGTACGTTCACGCCCAACCCCCTTGCCGGCCACGGGTCCTGCGCAGCAACCAGAAGAAGAACGGGCTGCCGACCAGCGCGGTCAGCACCCCGAGCGGGAGTTCCGCCGGCGCCGCGAGGGTCCGCGCGGCGAGGTCGGCGGCCACCAGCACCACCGCGCCGCCGAGCGCGCTGCCCGGCAGGAGGAAGCGGTGGCCGGGGCCGGCCGCCATCCGCAGCAGGTGCGGCACGACCAGCCCGACGAAGGAGACGATGCCGGCGACCGCCACCGCGGCGGCGGTCAGCAGTGCCACCACCGCGATCAGCGCCAGCCGCATCCGCTCCACGTCGACACCGAGGTGCCGCGCCTGGCGTTCACCGAGTGCGAGCAGGTCCAGGCGGCGGGCGAAGAACGGCGCGACGGCGAGCCCGGCCGCCGCGCACGGCAGCACCGCGAGCACCTTGGGCCAGGTCGCCTGCGACAGCGAACCGAGCTGCCAGAAGGTGATCTCGGTGAGCTGCGCGTTGTCCGCGTAGAACACGCACAGGCCGATCGCGGCGCCCGCGAAGGCGTTGACGGCGATGCCGGTGAGCACCAGCGTCACCACCTCCGTGCGGCCGCCGGAGCGGGAGAGCCCGTAGACCGCCAGCACCGTCAGCAGGCCAGCGCCGAACGCGCAGACCGTGACCGTCCAGTTCCCGGTGAAGCCGAGGCCGAGCGCGATGGACCCGGCGGCGCCGACGGCGGCGCCCGAGGAGATCCCGATCACCCCCGGCTCGGCCAGCGGGTTGCCGAACACGCCCTGCATCAAGGCGCCCGCGCAGCCGAGTGACGCCCCGACCAGCACCGCGAGCACCACTCGCGGCACCCGCACGTCCCACAGCACGGACTCGCCGACCCGGTCCAGCCGATGGCCGCCGAACCCGGTCCGGTGCGCCACCGACGCCACGACGTCCCCCGTACCGATGTGGTACGCCCCCACGCCGACCGACAGCAGCGCGAGCAGCACCAGTCCGACGGCCAGCGCCGTGCCGAGTACGGCCTCGCGCCGCGCGACGCCATGCCGGAGAACGGTCAACCGGCGCTTGCGATAAGGAGGTTCGGAGGGTTCCGCGAGGCCCGCGGGTGGACCGACGGCCGAATCCGCGGCTGTATCCGAAGCCGTATCCGCGGCCGTATCCGCTTCTGCGACAAGGGAGTTGTACGAGCCCACCGCTGACGTGCCGTCGTACGCGCCGGCGGCACCGGTACGCGTACGCGCCCCCACCGAACGAGCCGCCGCTCCGGGCGACTTGGGCCCGGGGCGCCGGCGGGCGGCCGGGCGGACGGTGGCCACCGCGATCGCCGGCGCCTCGTCCTGCCGGGCCGTCACGTCGCCGACTTCCTTATTCCGTCGGCCAGTTCGCGCAGCACGACATCCGTGCGCGGGCCGAAGTTGAGCAGGGTGCCGTCGTCGATGGCGACCACCCGGTGGTCCAGGCCGGCCGGGGTCTGGGCGACGCCCGGCACCTTCTCCAGGCCGGAGGTCCCGCCCACCGAGCGGAGCCCCTTGGTCATCACCAGGATGACGTCGGGCGCCGCCTTCACCAGGGCCTCGGCGGTGATCGGGGTGAAGTCCTTGTCCAGGCCGGACGCGACGCCCGCGTCGATGCCGCCGGCCGCGGCGATGAGGGAGTCGGCGCCGGAGCCGCGCCCGCCGATGAGGTAGACGGACGCGGTGCCGCGCAGGTAGAGGAAGGCCACCCGCGGCTTGTGGGCCTCGGCGGGAATCGCCTCCCGTACGGCGGCGATCCGCCGCGCGGTGCGCTCGCGTAGCCGGTCGCCGGCGGGTTTCACGCCGAGCGCGGCGGCCACCGCGTCGATCCTCGGGCCGACGTCGGACAGCGAGGTGGCGGCCGGCAGGACCACCAACGGGACGCCCGCCGCCCGTATCTGCGCGATCGCGTCGGCCGGTCCGGTGGTGGACTCGGCGAGCACGAGCGTGGGGTGCAGCGAGAGCACGCCCTCCGCGGAGACGTCGTGGGCGCGGGTGATCAGGGGGAGCCCGGCGGCCTGGGCGAAGGTCGCCGAGATGTCGCGGGCCACCACGTGGTCGCCGAGGCCGAGGGTGAAGACCACCTCGGACAGGCCGCCGGTGAGCGGGATGATCCGGTCGTCGCTGCGGACGGTGACGGTACGGCCGTCGGACGACCTTACGGTGGCGGGCAGTTGGGGCACGGGCGTACCGGACAGCGGCTGCACCGTGTCGGCGGGCGCCGCGGTCGAGGAGCCAGAAGCGCCCGAGGAACCGGTGGTCCCGGAGGAAGCGGACGAACCCGAGGGCCCGCTCCCGGCGCTCCCTCCGCACCCGGCCAGCAGCGCCGCGAGCACGATTCCGGCCACCGGGGCGAGCAACTCCCCGCGCCCCCGCGGCCTCCGGCGCGCCCGCTCCCGGGTCCGGCGCGACGGCCCTCCGGCCGAGGCCCCGTCAGTCCGCCGCGCTGACCGTCTCTTCACCGCATACCGCCTGTCGTCGTCGCTGTGCCGGACCCGGAGGAGGCGGGGGCTTCCCGCTTCCGAGGAGGTTAGCTTAGGTTAGCCTTACCTAAGTTATCCAGTCCTTGAGGGGTCCGTATGCCGTTGCTCCGCCCTGCCCGCGTCCGGGCCCGAGCGCGCCGCCGCGTGCCTCCTCGGGCACGCGTCGCCACCCTCGCCACCGCGGGCGCCGCGCTGCTCGCCGCCGTCCTGCTGCCGCCGGCGACCTCCGCGCACGCGGCACTGAAGGGCCCCGCGGCACCGAAGGCCCCCGCGGCCGTGAAGGCGGCGCCCGCGGCCTCCAGCACCCGCACGGTCTCCGGCGGCCGGCTCGACTGGGGCATCAAGGCGTCGTTCCAGAGCTACGTCACCGGCCCCATCGCGCAAGGCAGTTGGAGCCTGACCGGGGGCGCGGACACCGTCGGCAGCAGCCAGTTCCGCTTCCCGTCCGCGCAGGGTTCGTACGACCAGGCGACCGGCGCGCTCACCGCCGGCTTCCAGGGCGGCGTGCGCTTCCTCGGGCACCGGCAGAGCAACGGCGCCTACCTCCTCGACCTCACCATCTCCCGCCCCACCGTGCGGATCTCCGGCCACGCGGGCACCCTCTACGCCGACATGCGCAGCAAGGACAAGGGCACCGGCAAGGTCACCACCACCGCCCAGGTCCCGCTCGCCGCGCTCGCCCTCGGCGGCGTCAGCACCCAGGGCGTCACCGGTACGCAGCTCAACCTCGGCAACGTCCCCGCGACCCTCACCGCGCAGGGCGCCCGCGCCTTCGCCGGGTACTACACCGCAGGCACCGCGCTCGACCCGGTCACGCTCTCCGTCGACCTGCACCGGGCCGCCGCCGCGACCACCGCGCCCGCCAAGAAGCCCACCGCCACGCCCACTTCGGGCACGCCCGCCGCCACCTCCGGCAGCCTCGCCGACGGCGCCGTCGACTGGGGGGTGCGCCGCACCTTCCGCGAGTACGTCACCGGCGACCTCGCCCGTGGCCGTACGCAGGTGTCCGGCGGGGCCCAGGACGGCGGCGCCGTCTACCGCTTCGGCACCGGCCGGGGCGGCTACGACGCCAAGCGGCACACCCTCGACGCCCACTTCGCCGGCACCGTCCGCTTCCTCGGCATGCGCGCCGCCGACGGCTCGTACGGGCTCGACCTCGCCCTCGGTGCGGTCCGCGTGCACCTCGCCGGCACCAAGGGCACGCTCTACGCCGACGGCGTCCCCTTCGCGACCTTCACGGTGCCCGCCGTGCCCACCCCGAAGAACGGCCTGCTCGCCATCGAGGACGCGCCCACCACGCTCACCGCGCAGGGCGCCGCGAGGTTCAACGGCCTCTACACCGCGGGCACGTCGATGGACCCGCTCAGCGTCTCGGCCGCCCTCACGGCGTCCGCGAAGCTGCCCGCGCTGCCGGACATCGGAACCACCCCGACCACGGCCGCCGCCGCACCGGCGGCGAAGCCCACCCCGTCGCCGGCCGCCGCGCCGCCTACCGGGAACGCCGCCGACGGCACCTCGGCCGTCACCGTCACCGCGGCGGCCCTCGGCGCGGCGGTCGTGCTCGCGCTGGCCGCGGCCGTGCTGCTCAGGAACCGCAACCGCCGCCGGGCGAAACCGGCCGCAGCCGAATCCGCCGCGGTCGAATCCGCCGCGACGGAACCGGCCGCGACCGAGCCGGCGGCAACGGAACCGGCCGCAGTCGAATCTGCCCCGACCGAACTCGCCGGGACCGAACCCCGCGCGACGGAACCCCGCGCTCCCGAACCCCGCGCGACGGAACCCCGCGCTCCCGAACCCGGTCTCGGGCCCGGACCGACATCCGGGCCCGAGGCCGACTGACGGCGACCCGAAGCGGCCCTCGGCGCACTCCTGTTCGCGGCCCACCGGCCCCCGCCTGTCACCGACCCCCCACCGTTCACCCGATCACCCGCCCATCCCCTTCCGTCGAGGAGACCTTCGACCATGTCCGCAGTCACCCGCATGCCCCGCCGGCACCGTTCCCGCGTGCTCGCCCTGGCGATAGCCGCCGCCACCGCCGGGGGCGCCGCCACGCTCGGGCTGCCCGCGCTCGCCGCCGCCGCGGACGGCCCGCCGCCGACCCTGCCCCTGAGCGGGGGCACGCTCGACTGGGGCCTGAAGCAGTCCTTCCGCAGCTACGTCACCGGCCCGGCGGCGGGCACCATCACCACCGCGGACGGGGCCGGCACCAACGCCGACGGCACGTACCGCTTCTCCGGAGGCACCGGGACGTACGACACGGGCACGCACGCGGTGACCGTCGCGTTCGACGGGAGCGTGGAGTTCGCCTCGACGCTGCACGGCTTCGACATCAAGCTCGCCGACATCAAGCTGACCACCACCGGCACCACCGGCACCCTGACCGCCGACGTGACCGCGGCCGGCGCCACCTCCGACGACGTGGACTTCGCCTCGCTCGACCTGTCGGCGGCCACGGCGGGCCACGACGCCACCGGCGCGATCACCTACGACGGGATCGCGGCGGCCCTGACCGCCGACGGCGCGCAGGCGTTCAACGGCATGTACCAGGCGGGCACCGCGCTCGACCCGGCGGACCTCGCGGTGACGGCCGGCGCCGCGCCGACCACGCCCCCGACCACCCCGCCCACCACCGCCCCGACGACGCCACCTACCACCTCGCCCACCACGGCACCCACGACCGCCCCGGGCACCGACCCCAGCACCGAACCGACCACCCCGCCCACCAGCACCCCGCCCACCAGCGCCGCGCCCGGCACCCCTGCCACCGTGGTCGACGGCAACCTCGACTGGGGCGTCAAGGAGTCCTTCCGCAGCTACGTCACCGGCCCGATCGCCGACGGCAAGGTCGAGTCCACCGGCGGCGCCACCGCCACCGCGTCCGGCTACCGCTTCCCGAAGGGCACCGGCACGTGGGACGCCGACGGCAAGACGCTCAACGCCTCGTTCTCCGGCGGCGTCCACTTCCTCGGGCACCTCACCGGCGGGACCTACGCGCTCGACCTGTCCTTCAGCGACCTCAAGGTGATCACCAACGGCGCCACCGGCACCCTCACCGCCGACGTCACCAGCAAGGGCATGACCACCGGCAAGTCCAGCAGCTACGACGACCTCGACGTGGCCACGCTCAGCGGGGTGGCGCCGGCGGTCAACGGCCAGGTGGTCACGATCACTTCGGCCGCGGCCGCGCTGTCCGCCGACGGCGCGAAGGTCTTCAGCGGGTTCTACCAGGCCGGCGACGCGCTCGACCCGGTGACGGTCGCGGTCTCCCTCGACGAGGGGGCGACGCTGCCCACCGCTCCCGCGGGCAGCCCCGCTCCCACGGTGTCCGACGCGTCCGTCGAGGCTCCCGGCGCGGCCACCGTCGGCGGCACCGACGCCGGCGCGACACTCGCGTCCACCGGCTCCGACACCCCCGTCCCCCTGCTCCTCGGCGCCGCGGGCGCCCTCGTGGTGACGGGCGCCGCGGCGACCGTTCTGGTGGCCCGACCCAAGCGGCTGCGCGGTTCCGCCGGCTGAGGGACCACTCCCACGCGCCCCTGGGGGGTGCCGTCCTTCCGCGGAAGGACGGCACCCCCCCAGGGGGGCGGGGAAAGGCGCCGCAAGCCCCCCCCGGCC
>NZ_JBFBIV010000186.1:0-6485 GCF_040702025.1 Streptomyces sp. NPDC088194
TCCCATCGGGTGCGCCCGAGGGCGTGTCGCCCCGGGTCGGTTACGACGACGGCCACTTGGCGACCACCTCCGCGGCGAGCGCGGGCAGGTCGGGCCAGGACCGGGGGTCGTCGCCGTGCGTGTCGAGGATCGCGAACAGCCAGCGCTCCAGCCCGAAGGCGACGCATGCCGAGTGCGCGTCCTGCCCTGCCCTGGTGATGCCGAACGCCTCGCCGAAGTGCTCGTGATGCAGGTTCACCGACGAGATGGCCAGATCCCCGTAGGTCGCCTCGCGCTTGACCGGGCTGAGCTTCTGCATCAGGAAGGCCGGGTTCTGCTCCGGCTCGAAGAACGGGTCGGTCGCGTGCTCCCACGAGACGTCGAGCCCGGCCAGTTCGAAGATCCGGGTGACGGCCTCGGTGGTGCGCTGCGCGAACAGCGCCGTCTCCTCGGCGGTACCGAGGCAGACGATCTCCCGCATGGTGAACGACCACTGCCGGCGCAGCGGCACGTAGACCGTCTCGCGCCGGTAGCAGGTGTTCACCGTCGTCAGGTACAGCGGCTCGGCGAGGGTCTGGGCCTCGTGCGCCGGGTAGAGGTGGTAGCACGCGGCCGGGGTGAGGATCTCGGTGGCCGGCCCGAGGAAGGGCCGGGGGTCCTGGTCCGGATCGCCGGCGAACCCGCTGAGGGCGTCGGGGTCGAGCCCCACCGCGAAGGTCGCCTGATGCGGGAACGAGCGCAGGTAGCCGGTCTTGCGCAGCACGGCGGCCGGCAGCGTGGACGGATGGCGCTCGGCCTCGGCCCCCCACACACCCGCCAGTTGGACGAACGCCGCGTCCGCTTCCCCGGCCAGCCGCAGCAGGTCGCCGGAGAGCGACGCCTGCCCGGAGGCGTGCCAGTGCATCACGACCGGGTCCCGAAGCGCGTCACGAGCGTGTCGATGTCGCGGAAGTCGGTCGGGCGCAGGTCCTCGACCTCGATCGGTGTGCCCCGCAGCCGTTCCATCAGCAGCAGGAGCTCCGGGATGTGCACGGACCGCAGGGTGCGGTCGGCGAAGATCGGGGAGTGGTCCGTGACCTTGACACCCGACTTCTCACTGACCCACGCGCGCAGCTCGGCGCGGAAGTCCGACTCAGAAAGCATCGACTGGCTCCTCGGGAAGGATCTTTTCGGTGGCGAGGAATCCGAGGCACTTGGCGGTGACCGCGCGACGGTGTTCCCGCTGGTGGGCCGAGTGCCAGGCGGATTCGGCCACGTCCCAGGGGTCGGCCAGGCCGGCGTCCGCGTACACGTCGGGGTTGTAGTACTCCCGCCAACTGCTGGTGATGAACGCCGCGAGGTAGCCGCGCACGTCCTCCACCGTCTGCGGGTCCCACGTCTGCGTCCGCCACAGCTCGGTGACCAGCTGGCGCCCGAAGATCAGGTGCCTGGCCTCCTCCACGTGGTGGTTGCGGTTGATGTACCTGGCCACCGTGTGCAGCCGCTCGTCGCGCGCCTGAATCCAGTTGTAGTGGTCCACGATCTCCTCGAAGATCATGGTCTTGGCGAAGAAGAGGAAGTCACCGACATCCCTCGGCACTTCCTCCTCGTTGACGGAGAACTGCCGGCTGCGATACACCTGGGCATACCTGGTGCAGAATCCGCCGAAGAAAATGCTGTGCTTGTTCTCCTCGTCGAGGAAGTGGTGCAGGTAATCGGCTACCTGTATCATTTCCTTCCGGTAGAGACGCTCCGCGAGGCCGGCCATCAGCCCCTTCTCGCCATGGATGTTGAGGCTGTAGAAGTTCACCGCCTCACAGAAGGCGAGCCGTTTGCGGCCGGCCTCGGACAGCGCGTCCCACTCCGGGGTGCCGACCAGGCTGAGCAGCTCAGGGGTGGAGAACCAGTCCTCTTCCGGCTGGACGGTCTCCGGCCACTCCAGGGCGGTGTAGGGGTTCTGGTAGGAATGCTGGGAGACCTCACTGAGTCGCCGAGCCACTACCGCGACGGATTCCGCGAGGCTCATGTTCCGTCCCCCGCGCGCCCATGCAGTCGATCACTCATGTCGCCTCCTGGGGCGGAAATCGCGTCGTCGTCACGGCGTGGATTGCCGTTGACCGTCACGTGGCACTCGAACGAATCGATGTCGAGAGGTTTCAACATCGAGCTCCCGTCTTCGCACCAGACCTGTTGCCTGGCAGCGCGAATTGTGTGGCCGGAATCATCGACGAGGGTGAGCGTAGGCCGGGTGAGTCAGGCAAATCCCTAGTCAATATCGGCGCCGTGTCGTGCAGGATGGGGCACATGTCGATACTTGGGTGGCTGAGCGCGCCGTCCCCCGGCCGCGGCGTGTGGTTCGCCGGGGAACGGGACGGCTGGGAGCGGGTCGAGTACGCGGAACTGGCCGAGGACGCCCGCGCGGTCGCGGCGGACCTGGCCGCGCGGGGCGTGGGCCGCGGCGACGTCGTCGCGATCGCCCTGCCGGGCAGCCGCGACGGGCTCGCCGCGCTCTTCGGCGCCTGGGCGGCCGGCTGCGTCGCGACGATGCTCCCGGTGCCGGGCTACGGCGCGGGCGCGGAGTACACCGCGCACACGGCCGCGATCCTCGAACAGGCCCGCCCGGCCGTGACGTTCGCCGACGCCGAGTCGGCGCCCCTGCTGGAGAGCGTGGCGCAGGTCAGCGAGGTACGGCGGGACGCGAGCGGCGCGGGGACCGTGCAGGAGCCGGCCCGGGTCGCGGTGCTGCAGTTCACCTCCGGCACCACCCGCAGCCCGCGGGCCATCCAGGTCACCTGGGACAACATCGTCGCGAACTTCGCCGTGCTGTGGCGCTGGATGGAGTGGAAGGACGGCGACGGGATGGCGTCCTGGCTGCCGTTCAACCACGACATGGGCCTGCTGGCCTGCGTGATGACGGCCGCGCGGCAGGGCGACCTGTGGCTGATGCGGCCCGACCAGTTCATCCGCGGGCCCGAGCGCTGGCTGGCCTCCCTGGGCCCCGGCAAGGCCGCGCACGCCGGGGCGCCGTCGTTCGGCTTCGGCTACGTCGCGCGCCGGCTGCGGCCGGAGCAGTGGGCGGAACTCGACCTGTCCGGGTGGAAGAGCGCCATCGTGGGCGGGGAGGTGCCCGACCCCGGCGCGCTGCGCGCCTTCGCGGCCGCGGCCGCCCCCTCCGGGTTCGACCCCGCCGCGATCCACCCCGCCTACGGGCTGGCGGAGAACACCTCCGCGTGCACCGCCGGCGCGGTGGGCCGCCCCGGGCGGGTGCTGCGGCCGGACTGGGAGCAGATGCACTTCGGCGAGCCGGTCCGGGTCCTGGAGACCGGCCTCCTGCTGCCGCCGCCCGGCGCGCTGACCCCCGACGCCGCCGACGGCGCCGGGTGGCTGGCCGGGCAGGGCTGGCCACTGCCGGTCGACGCGGTCGGGGTGGAGATCGCGGACGCCGAGGGGACGGCCCTGCCGGAGGGCTCGCTCGGCGAGATCGTGATCACCGGCCGGTCGGTCGCCGACGGCTACGTCGGTGACGAGCCGTTCGACGGGCTGCTGCGCACCGGCGACGCCGGCTTCGTGCACGACGGCGACCTGTACGTCCTGGGCCGCATGGGCGACAGCCTCAAGGTCCGGGCGCGCACCGTGTACGTCGAGGACCTGGAGCTCAAGGCCCGCGAGGCCGCCGGCCTCAACCGGCTGGCCGTGGTGGCCATGAGCGACGGCGGCCGTCCCGGCATCGCCGTGTTCGCCGAGTCCACGCCGGGCCCCTGGGCCGACAAGGTCACCCAGGCCCTGCGGACCGAACTCGGCCCCGACCCCGAGATCGCCGTCATCGCCGGCGAGCGCGGCCTGATCCGCCGCACGTCGAGCGGCAAGCCGCAGCGGCGGGCGATGTGGCAGCTGTGGTCGGCCGGGAAGCTGCCCGGCACCCGGCTCATGTGACACCGCCGGCACCCGCGGGTGGCGCCTCGCAGCAGTCGGCGCCCTGGACCTGGGACCCGCGGCCGTAGGTCCGTGGCGCGGAACGGCAGTCGGCAACCGGCATCCGGCAAGTCCGCGGCGCTCGGAAGCGTAGTCGGCAACCGGCGGCGCCCAAGTCCGCGGCCCGCAGCCGTGGTCCGCGGCTCGCGGCCCCCAAGTCCGCAGCCGGTAGCCGGTCGTGAGGACGGCCGCGGGACTCGGCAGGACCCCCGGCCGGACCCGGCAGGACCCCCGGCCGGACCCGGCCGGCCCGTCATCGGCGAATGCCGTCGATCACGGGTCCGACGCAGTCGCCGGCACCGCGCGGAAACACCCGGGAAGCACCCTTCGGCGCGGCACGGTCCCGAAACTGACTAGGGATTTGCTTGAACCGCCGGACATATGCTCGTCCCATCGATGATTCCGACCACACAAATTCGCGGAGCCAGACAACGGCCCGGCGCGAAGACGGGAGCTCGATGTTGGAATCTCTCTACATCGATTCGTTCAAGTACGCGCTCGGCGAACGGAAAAGCCACGTCAACGATTCCGCGGCGGCGGGCAGGCTTTTCTCCTCCGCCGAGGATATGAAGGCGGCAGGATTCCGCTGGCACTACATGTGTGAGCCCGGAACCTCGGCTTATGACCTGGCCTGTGCCGCGGTCCGCCCGATAGCGGACCGGGCGGCCGGCGCCGACGCCATCGTGTACGCCACCTGCCTGCCGCTCAACGGCAACCTGGGCAGCGACGAGGAATGGCGCACCAGCCGGGACGTCAAGCACCTGATGGACTTCCCGGTGAGCAGGCTCCAGGCGGACTTCAAGCTGGACGGCGCGATCGCGATCGGCCTCAACCAGCAGGCGTGCACCTCGATGCTCGGCTCGTTGCGGATCGCGGCCGCCATGCTCGCCACCGAACCCACGTGGCAGCGCGTCCTGTGCGTGACCGCCGACCGGTTCCCCGAGAACGCGGTCTACGAGCAGGCGTACAACGTGATCTCCGACGGTGCCGCCGCCTGCGTCGTCAGCAGGGAACCGACCGAAGGCGCGTTCCGCCTCCTCGCCAGCCACCAGATCACCAACGGCGGCCTGGGCATGGCGAGCGACGACGAGACCGTGGGCAGCTACTTCAGCTACATGCACCGGCTGATCGCGCAGACCCTGGAGCGGGCGCAGCTGAAGGCCACCGACCTGGACTGGGTGGTCACCCAGAACACCAACGACGTGGCCTGGACGGTCCTCGCCCACCTGTTCAAGATCGACACCGAGAAGGTGGTGAGCGTCACGCTGCCCGACGCCGGGCACGTGATCTCCGCCGACAACGTGCTGAACCTGACGGCGCTCGTCGAGTCCGGGCGGATCAAGTCCGGCGACCGGCTGCTGCTGACGATGGCCGGGTTCGGCCTCAACTGGCAGTCCACCATCCTGGAGGCGGTGTGAGCGCCCGGCGCCGTCCCCTGGAGCAACCCGCCCGCCCGCCGCGGAAGTTCCGCCTCGTCCGGCACGAGGCGGTCTGCCGTGTCCGCCTCGCGGAGGTGACCGACTCATGACCGTCCTGGTAACAGGCGCCGCCGGCTACGTGGGCGGACTGATCGTCAAGGCACTGCGGGAGCACGGCGGCTACGGCGACGTGCTCGCGTACGGCCGCGCCGAGGCGGACCTCACCGTGCCCGGCGTGCTGGACTCCGTCCCGACCGCCGGCATCACGCACATCGTGCATGCCGCCGCGGTGACCAAGTTCGCCGTCGACCGGGACACCGCGAAGGCGGTCAACATCGGCGGCACCGAGCAGGTCGTCGGGCTGGCCGAGCGCTGCCCCGACCTGGAGCGCATCGTCCTGCTCTCGACGCTGTACACCGCCGGGCTCGCGACCGGCGACATCGCCGAGGAACCCGCCGGCGCCGTCGAGGAGCCCCGCGCGGCCGCCGGCGAGGACGACGACAGCACCGACGTCGTCCACTTCGCCAACTACTACGAGTGGTCCAAGCACGCGGCCGAGCGCCTGGTCCTCGACAGCGGGCTGCCCGCCACGATCGCGCGGGTGCCCACGATCATCGCCGATGACGACAGCGGGCACGTCAGCCAGTACAACGCGGTGCACAACACGCTCAAGCTGCTCTACTACGGCCTGCTGTCACTGATGCCCGGCCTCGCCGACGTCCCGGTGGCGCTGGGCACCGGGGAGTTCACCGTCAACGCCACGATGGCGCTGCTCGACGCCGAGCCCGGCTACTACCACGTGTGCCCGGACCTGGAGCAGACCCCGAGGCTCGGCCGGATCGTGGACCTGATGTTCACGGCGTTCGAGCAGGACACCAACTTCATCAGGCGCCAGATCCTGCGCCCCCTGCTGGTCGACGAGGCGGCCTTCGCCAACCTGATCAACGGGCTGCGCACCCTGCCGCACGGACCGGTGCTCGACGCGCTGGAGTCCGTGTCGCCGTTCTCCTCGCAGCTCTTCCGGCCGAAGGTCTTCGGCAACACCAGGCTGCACAAGGCGTGGCCCAACTACCGCGCGCCGGACGCGGACACGCTGGTGTCGCAGACCGCGGAGTACCTGGTGCGCACCCGATGGGG
>NZ_JBFBIV010000187.1:0-6364 GCF_040702025.1 Streptomyces sp. NPDC088194
AGCAACGGCACCGCCGTCCCGGCCCGGGCCTGCGCCCGCAACGCGGCCAGATCCAGTTGCACCGGCGCGACCAGCGCGGCATCCACCCGCTGCGCCGCGTCGAGCAGTTCGAGGCCGAACTCGGCCGCCATGGGCTGCACACCCATCCGGCTGAGCCTGGTCAGTTGCGCGGCGTCCAGCTCCCCGGTCATCCCGGTCTCCGCCGCCCACAGACCCCACGCCAGCGACACCGCCGGACGACCCTGCGCCCGCCGCCACGCCGCCAACGCGTCCAACCCGGCATTCGCCGCAGCGTAGTTACCCTGCCCCGCACTCCCGATCAACGCGGCCACCGAAGAGAACAGCACGAACGACTGGAGGTCGGTGCCGGCCGTCAACTCGTCGAGCAGGAGGGCCGCTTCCAGCTTCGGCCGCATCACCCGATCAAGCTGCTCCGGCGTCATCGACTCCAGCAGCCCGTCGTCCAGGACGCCGGCCGCGTGCACCACGCCCGCCAGCGGAACCTCCAACGATCCGAGGAGAGAAGTCAGTTGCTCCCGGTCGGCCACATCACACGCGGCAACCCGAACGTGGCACCCGGCCGCTTCCAACTCCGCGACCAACTCACCCGCGCCCGGCGCCTCCAGACCCCGCCTCGACGCCAGCACCAGATGCCGCGCACCACCAACGGTGACCAAGTGCCGTGCCACCAGCGCACCCAGACCCCCGGTCCCACCGGTCACCAGTACGGCGTGACCCGGGTCCGCCGGCTGCGGAACCGTGAACACCACCTTGCCGGTGTTACGACCCTCCCGCAGGAACCGGAACGCCTCCGCATACCGGCGGATATCCCAGGTACGGATGGGCGCGTGCGACAACACGCCCCCGTCGAGCATCTCCAGAATCTCACCGAGCATCTGCCCCAGCCGCTCAGGACTCACCTCGAACAAGTCGAACGCCCGGTACTCCACACCCGGATGAGCCTCAGCCACCGCCTGCGGGTCGCGAACATCCGCCTTCCCCATCTCCAGGAACCGCCCACCCCTCGGCAACAACCCGAGCGAGGCGTCGACGAACTCACCCGCCAGCGCGTCCAGCACCACATCCACACCCGCGCCGCCGGTCTCCCGCGCGAACACCTCCGCGAACTCCAGGTCACGCGACGACGCGATCCGCTCGCTCGGCACACCCAGGGCCCGTACGGCATCCCACTTCGCCGGACTCGCCGTCGCATAGACCTCCGCGCCCAGATGAGCGGCGATCTGCACCGCCGCCATCCCGACGCCGCCAGCCGCGGAATGCACCAGGACGCGTTCCCCGGCTTCGAGTCCGGCCAGGTGCACCAGTCCGTAGTAGGCGGTCAGGTAGACCACCGGCACCGCGGCGGCCTGCTCGTACGACCAGCCCTCGGGGATCGGCGCGACCATCCGCCGATCCGCGATCACGACAGGTCCGAAGGTGTCGGCGGTCAGGCCCATCACCCGGTCGCCGGGCGCGAGGTCCGTGACCCCGGGACCGGTCTCCAGGACGGTCCCGGCGGCTTCGCTGCCGAGCGTGGCGTCGCCGGGGTAGAGGCCGAGCGTGATGAGCACGTCGCGGAAGTTGAGTCCCGCGGCCCGCACGGCGATCCGGACCTCGCCCGCGGCCAGCGGGCGGTCGGTGTCGGAGGGGACGAGCGCCAGGCCCTCCAGCGATCCCTTGGTGACCGCTTGCAGCAGCCACGGCCCTTCGGTGGGCGCCGCCGACGCGGTCGCCCGGGCCAGCCTGGGTGCCAGCACCCGCCCGCCGCGCACCGCGACCTGCGCGTCTCCCAGACCGGCGAGCGCGGCCCAGTCCGGCGCCGTTCCTTCGCCGGCACCGCTGCCCGCGTTGTCGGAGCTGTTGGCGGTGTCGCCGGTGTCGCCGGCCGGGTCGAGGTCCACCAGGGCGAACCGTCCCGGGTGCTCCGACTGCGCGCTGCGCACCAGACCCCACGCGGCAGCCGCCGCCACATCCGGCGCCTCCCCACCGGTCGAGACCGCACCCCGCGTCACCAGCACCAACCGCGCACCCGACAACGCATCCGCGGCCAGCCACCCCTGCACCAGCTCCAGCGTCCGCGCCGCCACCGCACGTACCGAACGCGCAACGTCCACCGCGCCGTCGTCCGCCGCGCCGCCCTCGGGCACCGTGCCGGACGGCACCACCGTCACCACCGCGTCCGGCACCGTCGCACCGGCCGCGACCGCGCCGACCAGGGCGTCGAGGTCCGCGAACCGCTCGCCGGCCTCCGTACCCTCCTGCGCACCCGGCACCGCGACCTCACCGAGCACCGCGATGCTCGCCGGGGCAGCGCCGTCCGCGCCCGCGACCTCGGCCCACTCCATCGTGAACAGCGAGCCGTCGGCCGCCCGCGCGGCACCCGCCAACTGCGCCTGGTCCACCGGCCGGGAGGCGAGTTCCCGTACGCAGGCGATCAGCCCGCCGTTCTCGTCGGCGATGTCGATCCGGCTCGCGGACCGTCCGGCCGGGGTGATCCGGACCCGCGCCCGCGACATCCCGCGCTGGTCCAGCCGGACGCCGGACCAGGAGAACGGCAGCTCCACCGCCGACGTCCCGTCCCGGTCGAGCAGCCCGCCGTGCAGCGCGGCGTCGAGCAGGGCCGGGTGAATCCCGAACTCCCGCGCGGACCCGGCTTCCTCGGGGAGGGCGATCTCGGCGTAGACGTCCTGACCGTCGCGCCAGGCCGCCCGCAGCGCCTGGAACGCGGGGCCGTACTCGTACTCGGCGTCGGCCAGCCGCTCGTACAGTCCCTCGACCGGGACCGGTTCGGCGCCCGGCGGCGGCCACTCGGCCGGGAACGCCAGCGCGAGCAGGCCGGTCTCCTCGGCCAGCACACCTCGTGCGTGGCACGTCATCACGTCGTCCGCCGGGGCCGGGCCGTCCTGCTCGGCGGCACGCGACCGGGTGTAGATCGCCACGTCGCGGCGGCCGTCCGGGCCCGGTTCGCCGACCATGACCTGCAACGGCACCGCCTCGTGGACGGGCACCGGCAGCGGGACCTGGAGGACGAGTTCGTCCACCACCGGGCAGCCCACCTGCCGGCCGGCCGCCAGGGCGAGTTCCACCAGTGCCGCGCCCGGTGCGATGACCGCGCCGAGGACGGCGTGGTCCGCGCTCCACGGCTGGACCTCCTGCGACAGCCGCCCGGCGAAGAGCCACTGGCCCTGGTCGCCGACCGGGACCGCGGCGGTGAGCAGCGGGTGGTCGAGCCTGCCCAGCCCGGATACGGCGGGGTCGCCCGCCCCGGTGAGCGAGGACAGCCAGTAGCGCTCGTGCTGGAAGGCGTACGTCGGCAGGGATACGGTCCTGGCACCGGTGCCGGCGTAGTACGCGGCCCAGTCGACCACGACCCCGGCGGCATGAGCCTGGCCGAGGAACCCGGCGAACGCCTCCGGCTCACCCTGACGAGCCCGCAACGCGGGCACCAGCACCGCCTCGCTGTCCACCTCCTCCAAGACCTGACGGGCCAACGCGGTCAACGACCCGTCCGGCCCCAACTCCAGGAAGCGCGTCACCCCGAGCCCGGCCAACGCGGTGATCCCGTCAGCGAAGCGGACCGCCTCCCGCGCATGCCGCACCCAATACGACGGGTCCGCCAACTCACCCGGCACCGTCACCGCACCCGTCAGGTTCGACACCACCGGAATGACCGGCTCAGCAAACCGCAACCCGCCCGCCACCTCCGCGAACTCATCGAGCATCGGCTCCATCAACGCCGAGTGGAACGCATGAGACACCCGCAACCGGGTCGTCTTCACGCCCTCCCACACCGGGAACCGCAGCCACTCCTCCAGCGCCTCCTGCTCACCGGACACCACGACCGCCCGGGCACCGTTCACCGCGGCAATCGACAACCGGTCCTCGAACCCGGCCAACGACTCCCGCACCTGCTCCTCACCAGCCTGCACCGCCGCCATCCCGCCGCCGGCCGGCAGCGCACCCATCAACCTGCCCCGCGCCGCCACCAGCGCGCTCGCGTCCGGCAGGGACAGCACCCCGGCCACATGCGCCGCCGCGATCTCCCCCACCGAATGCCCGACCAGGAAGTCCGGCCGAATCCCCAGCGACTCCGCCAACCGGAACAACGCCACCTCGACCGCGAACAACCCCGCCTGCGTGAACTGCGTCGCGTTCAGCAACCCGGCCTCCGCCGAGCCCTCTTCCGCCGCCAGCACCTGCGACAACGGCCGCTCCAACAGCGGATCAAGCTCCGCGCACACCTCCTCCAGCGCCCGCTTGAACACCGGGAACACCGACGCCAACCCCAAGCCCATCCGCGCCCGCTGCGCCCCCTGACCCGAGAACACGAACGCCGTCTTCCCCGACGCCGCACGTCCCTGGACGATGCCCGCACCCGGCTCACCGACAGAGAGCGCCGACAACCCCGCCAGCAACGACTCCCGATCAGCAGCAGTCACCGCCGCACGATGCTCCAGATGCGCCCGCGTCGTCGCCGCCGAGAACGCCGTATCCAGCACACCCAGCTCCGGCCGCGCCAGCAGATGCTCCCGCAACCGACCGGCCTGCGCCCGCAACGCCACTTCATCCTTCGCCGACACCACCACCGGCACCACGGGCAGCACCACCTCGGGCTGCTGCTCGGGCTCCTCGGCGAGCGCCGGGGCCTCTTCCACGATCACGTGCGCGTTGGTGCCGCTGACGCCGAAGGACGACACGCCCGCACGGCGCACCCGCTCCCCCGCCGGCCAGGGCCGGGCCTCGGTCAGCAGCCTGACCGCGCCCGACTCCCAGTCCACGTGCGGGGACGGCGCGTCCACGTGCAAGGTGGCGGGGAGTTGCTCGTGCCGCAGCGCCTGCACCATCTTGATGACGCCGGCCACGCCGGCCGCCGTCGAGGAGTGGCCGATGTTCGACTTGATCGAGCCCAGCCACAGGGGCTGCCCGGCGTCGCGGCGCTGGCCGTAGGTCGCCAGCAGCGCGTGCGCCTCGATCGGGTCTCCCAGCCGGGTACCCGTGCCGTGGCCCTCGACCGCGTCGACCTGGTCAGGGCGCAGGCCCGCCGAGGCCAACGCGGTCCGGATCACGCGTTCCTGGGCCGGACCGCTCGGCGCGGTCAGCCCGTTCGACGCGCCGTCCTGGTTCACCGCGGTGCCCCGCAGTACCGCCAGCACGTTGTGCCCCAGACGGCGGGCGTCCGACAGGCGCTCCATCACGATCAGGCCGAGGCCGTCGGAGAAGCCGGTCCCGTCGGCGCCTTCCGCGTACGACCGGCACCGGCCGTCGGGTGACAGGCCGCGCTGCCGGGAGAACTCCACCAGCAGGAACGGCCCGGACAGGACCGTCACGCCGCCGGCCAGCGCCATCGAGCACTCACCGGAACGCAGCGCCTGCGCGGCCAGGTGCATCGCCACCAGGGACGACGAGCACGCGGTGTCCACGGAGACCGCGGGACCTTCCAGGCCCAGGCTGTACGCCACCCGGCCCGAGACCACGCTCGTGGTTCCGCCGGTCATCCGGAACCCTTCGAGCTCCGGCCCGCCGCCTCCGGTCATCAGCCCCGAGACGTAGTCGGAGGGGCCGACGCCGCAGAAGACGCCGGTGTCGCTGCCGCGCAGCGAGGCCGGGTCGATCCCGGCGTCCTCCAGCGCCTCCCAGGCACCTTCGAGCAGCAACCGCTGCTGCGGGTCCATCGCCAGCGCCTCGCGCGGGCTGATCCCGAAGAACCCCGCGTCGAAGTCCCCGGCCTCGTCGAGGAACCCGCCGCCGCGCGTGTACACGGTGCCGGCCTGATCGGGGTCCGGGTCGTACAGCCGCTCCAAGTTCCAACCACGGTCACCGGGCAGCTCCGATATCGCGTCCCGACCCGCAGCGACCAGGTCCCACAACTGCTCGGGCGACGACGCGCCACCCGGATACCGGCAGCTCATGCCCACGATCGCCAGCGGCTCGTCCGCATCCGCCCGCCGCCGGGCCGGAACCCGCGCCGCCACCGCCTTCCCGGGGCTCACGCCCGACATCTGCGTCACCAGGAACTTCGCGACCGCCGTCGGCCTCGGGTGGTCGAATATCAGGGTGGCGGGGAGCTTGACTCCGGTCGCCTGGGCCAGCCGGTTGCGCAGTTCGACCGCGGAGAGCGAGTCGAAGCCCAGCTCCTTGAAGGCCCGGCCCGCGTCGACCGCCGACGCCGACGCGTGCCCGAGCACCGCCGCCACCTGCGCCGTCACCACATCGAGCGCCACCCGCTCCCACTGTTCCCGGTCCACCCCGGCCAGCCGGGTCGCGAGGGAACCGCCGCCGCCCGCGCGGGCCGGGCGGCCCGGCGAACGCACCAGCCCGGCCAGCAACGGCACCGCCGTCCCGGCCCGGGCCTGCGCCCGCAACG
>NZ_JBFBIV010000188.1:0-6309 GCF_040702025.1 Streptomyces sp. NPDC088194
GTACTTCGACACCACCGGCACCGGCAACAGCCTGCTGATGCCACCTGCACGTTCACTACCTCTGCGGAGGCTGTGGGATTTGAACCCACGGTGACATCGCTGCCACGACGGTTTTCAAGACCGTTCCCTTCGGCCGCTCGGGCAAGCCTCCACGGGTGTCCCCGGGGGCGGGGGCGCCGTGGGGGACAGCGTATCGGGTCGTCGGGCGGGGGTGGGGTGGGTCAGCTGTTGCTGTCTCCGGTGCGGTGGCCGAGCGTGAGAGTGGTGGTGTGGGTGGAGCCGTCCCGGGTGTAGGTCAGGGTGACCTGGTCGCCGGGCTCGTGCTGCCAGATCTCGCCGATCAGGGTCTCACCGCTGTCGACGAGGGTGTCGTCGAACTTGGTGATCACGTCGCCGGGCTTGAGGCCCGCCTTCTGGCCGGGGCCGTTGGGGGTGATCGCGGAGTTGGAATCCGTGGAGATCTGGGCGCCGTCGCCGTCGTACTGGGTGTTGAGGGTGACCCCGATGACGGGGTAGACCGGCTGGCCGGTCTTGATCAGCTGAGTGGCGACCCGCTTGGCCTGGTTGATCGGGATGGCGAAGCCGAGGCCGACACTGCCGCCCTGGCTGCCGGGGGATGAGGTGCCGCCGGGCTGGATGGCGGAGTTGATGCCGATGACGGCGCCGTTGGCGTTGAGCAGGGGGCCGCCGGAGTTGCCCGGGTTGATGGAGGCGTCGGTCTGGATGGCGCTCATGTAGGAGGCGCTGCTGCCCTCGCCGTCGCTGGAGGCGACCGGGCGGTGGACGGCGGAGACGATGCCGGTGGTGACGGTGCCGGACAGGCCGTAGGGCGCGCCGACCGCGATGGTGGCGTCGCCGACGGCGGCGTTGTCGGAGTTGCCGAGCGGGAGCGGGGTGAGCTTGACGGCGCCCGGGTTCTTCAGCTTGATGACGGCGACGTCGTACCCCTGGGCGCGGCCGACGATCGAGGCGTCGTAGGTCTTGCCGTTGGAGAAGGTGACGGTGAGCTTGCCGCTGTCGGCGCCCGGGGCGACCACGTGGTTGTTGGTGAGGATGTGGCCCTGCTTGTCGAAGACGAAGCCGGTGCCGGTGTCGCTCTCCTGGCTGTTCTGCGCCTTGATGGTGACGACGCTGGGCAGCGTCTTGCTGGCGATGCCGGCCACCGAGGTGGGGGCGCGGTTGAGCGCCTTGCTGCTGCTGGCGGCGGAGATGGTGGTGGAGCCGGAGTCGTCGTTGTGCTTGGCGGCGTAGTAGCCGATGCCGCCGCCGACCCCGCCGGCCACCAGAGCGGCGACCAGGACCGCGGCGACCATGCTGCCGATGCGGCGCTTGCCACGCCCGTCGCCGGACGGCGAGCCGGGAGGCATCGGGGTGCCCCACACCGGGCCGCCGGGGGAGCCGGGGCCACCCGCGCCGGGCTGCGGAGTGGCGTACGAGGGGGTGGACGGCACCGCGTACGGGTCGTGCACCGGATTGGGCTGCTGGGCACCGGGCTCCTGGCCACCCTGGTGCTCAGGCCCCTGCGGACCGGGCTGACCCGGCTGCCCGGGCTGGCCGCCCTGCGCAGCGCCGTACGCCGGCGCGGCAGCGCCGTAAGCGGGCGCCGGAGCGGCCGGCGGCTGCGGGTACTGCGGCTGAGGCGGCTGCGGCTGGTGCTGAGGTGCCTGCGCCTGCGGGGCCTGGGGTGCGTGCGGGCCCTGCGGTGCCTGAGGTGCCTCGTACGACGGCGCACCCGTCTTCGGTGCGTCGTACGGCGACGGGGCCTGGCCGCCACCGGCCAGCGCGCTCGGCGGCGGGCCGTACGGCGACGGCGGACCGACCGGCGGGGGCGCCTGCGTCGGCACCGCCTCGGGGGCGGGTCCAGTGGAGGAGGAGGCGTCGGGGCTCGCGGCCCGGCCCGGCTCGACATCCGCCTCCTGTGCCTGCGACGGCACCTGGTCGGCGGGGGCCGGGGCGGCGGGCGGCGCGGAGGGGGCCGGCGGAACGTGGGCAGCCGGGGCACCGTCGGGCGCGGCCGCCGACTCCGCAGCCGGTACGGACGACCCGGCCTCGTTCTCGGTGCTCACAGCATTTCTCCTCAGGGTCATGACGAACGACAGAAGACAAGGGGACGGATCACGTCGTGCCCATAGCATTTCCTACGGCGTGTCGGACCGCCGTAAGGGGTAGCTGTGCGCCATGCGCGGGTCCGCCGCACGGAGCCCGCGGCCTGCGGTACGGAGCCTGCGACCCGCCGTACGGCATCCGCCCTACGGCACTGACGAGCCCGCCGTACGGAGCCCGCACCCGGACCCGTACGCCTGGCGGCGCGGCCGGCCGCCGTACGGTGCGTGGCCGCCGTACGGTGCGTGGCCGCCGGCCGCACGGTGGCACCATGGCCCGGTGACGTTTGCGCGCGTGGCCCCGGAGCCGTACCCGGAGGGACGGCCGGTCCAGGTCGTCGCCCATCGGGGCGCCTCCGAGGACGTACCAGAACATACGCTCGCCGCGTACCGGAAGGCTATCGAGGACGGTGCGGACGCGCTCGAATGCGACGTCCGGCTGACCGCCGACGGCGAGCTGGTGTGCGTGCACGACTGGCGGGTGAATCGCACGTCCAACGGCCGCGGCGCCGTGTCGTCGATGGAGCTGGCCGACCTCGCGGCGCTCGACTTCGGCTCCTGGAAGGGCCAGAACGCCGACCACGAGGCGCCGGAGCGGTTCGCCCAGGACCGGCTCGGCACCGGCCCGGACGACCCGGGCGAGCGCAGCCGGGTGCTGACCCTCCAGCGGCTGCTGGAACTGGTCGCCGACACCGACCGCAGGGTCGAGCTGGCCATCGAGACGAAGCACCCGACCCGCTGGGCCGGACAGGTGGAAGAACGGCTGCTGGAGCTGCTGGGCCGGTTCGGCCTGGACCGCCCGGCGCCCGGCGCGCCCTCCCAGGTGCGGGTGATGAGTTTCTCCGCCCGCTCGCTGCGCCGGGTCCGCCTCGCCTCGCCCGCGCTGCCGACGGTCTACCTGATGCAGTACGTCTCCCCGCGGCACCGCGACGGGCGGCTGCCGGCGGGCGTGGGCACCGCAGGGCCGAGCATGCGGATCGTCCGCGCCAACCCCGGCTACGTGGCGCGCCTGCACCGCGCCGGCCACCAGGTACACGTCTGGACCGTGGACCGCCCCGAGGACGTCGAGCTGTGCGCGCGGCTGGGCGTCGACGCGATCATCACCAACCGCCCGCGCAGGGTGCTGGCCCAGCTCGGCCGCTGACCGCCCGGCGGCGGCCGAGCCGACCCCCGCGGCCCCCGCAGCCCCCGCAGCCCCCGCAGCCCCCGCAGCCCCGGCTGACGCCCCACCCCCGGCCACGGCTCCGCGCGGGCCTGCGGCCGTCTCCTCCGGCACCACCGCCACCACCGCCTTCGCCGTGTCGCAGGCGGGGCTTCCGCCGCCGCCGCACGCGAGGCGCACGCCTCACGGGCTGAATCGTTACGCCACGCGCCGGATCGTGCGTTGGGCATGGACGTGTTCCATATCAGCCGTCAGTGTGCCGTAAAAGATCGCGCTTGGCCTGTTTCCGCTCGAGTGCCAAGGGGCATCCACCCTGTGGCGTGGGGTGAACAAGGAGGTCTCGGGGGTGTCGTTGATGGTGGCGCAAGAGGTGCCGACGTCCACGACCATGGCCCTGCCCCATGGTCCGACGGGCGTCGCGGACGCCAGACGCAGACTGCGTGCCGACCTGTACGCGCGAGGAGTGCCGGACCCGGTCGTGGACGACGCGGTCCTGATCCTCTCGGAGCTCATCAGCAACTCCTGCCGGCACGCCCGTCCGCTGGACGACATCGGACTCGACGGCTCCGACGGGATCGCCGGGATCGCGGATGCCGGCGGGATCGCCGGGATCGCGGATGCCGGCGGGATCGGTGTCAACGGAATCAGCGGATTCGGCGGCGACCCGCGGACACCGGAGGGCCGGGTGGGCGCGCAGACGCCCGCACACCATCCGGTCCGCGCCGCCCACACCGACCGTGCGGACCGCGCGGACACCCCCGAGCAGCGCAGCGGCATACGAGCGGCCTGGTCGGTGGACGCCGGCGGCGTCCTCGTCCTGGAGGTCACCGACGGCGGCGGCCCGACCCGGCCGCGCCCGTCGAGCCCCTCGCTGACCGCACACGGCGGCCGCGGCCTGGGCATCGTCGGCAGCCTCGCCCTGCGCTGGGGCGTGCGCGACGCGCCGGGCGAGGTGACGGTCTGGGCGCTGCTGCCGGTCCGCGGCAGGCACGCCCGCCGCGACGACTCGATGGGCACCGGCATCGGCCTCCCCCTGGGCGTCCCCCTCGGCCTCCCGCTCGACCTCGCCGAGTCCCTGGACGACCTGGGATAGCCGAAGGTTCGGTGGCCGGTCCGGTGGTCTGTTCCGTGACCGGTCCGGTGGCAGGTCCACGCACGGTTCGGTGGCCGGTTCCCTCCTCCCGCCGGCCGTACGGCTACCGACTCCCTCCCGCCGACCCGCTCGTACGAGGCACGCGAGGTCGCCCGGGTTCGTACGGCCTCGCGCGTACGCGTGCCGAACGGAGCATGCCCGTGCGCGGCGCGAGGTCCGTTGCGGCCGGGGCGGGGCCCGGCGACCGCTAGGCTCGCAGGCCGGAAGAACGCCGTACCGGGAGAGGCCGGGAGACACCGAGCATGGCCAAGAAGCGCGCGACCGCCACCAAGTCCAGGAACCAGCAGGCGGCGGCAGGCGATGCCGTTCCTGTCGTCGGCGCGCGCGAACCGTGCCCGTGCGGTTCGGGGCGGCGGTACAAGGCGTGCCACGGCCGGGAGGCGGCGCACGCCGTCACCGAGCTGGTCCGCCGTCCGTTCGAGGGCCTGCCGGGGGAGTGCGACTGGGTGGCGCTGCGCGAGCTGGTGCCGGCCGCGACCGTGCCGCTCACCCTCAAGGGCGAACTGCCCGCGGGCGTGCCGTCGGTGACCCTCGGCACCGTGCTGCCGATGGCCTGGCCGGCGCTGCGCCGCGACACCGGCGCCGTGCTGCTCGGCCTGCAGAACGACGCGTCGAGCGGTGACATCAGCCGCGACCTGGCGGACACCCTGACCCGCGCGCTCGACGCGGCGCCCGGCAACCCGGTGGAGGGCCGCCGTCCCGCACCGGACGGACCGCGGTTGCAGGACCTGCTCGACCTGTCCGTGCCGTTCGAGCCCGAGGTGCACAGCGGCTTCGAGTTCTGGCTGGAGGACGCGAACGCGGCCGGCGGCGAGGTGGCCGCGTCGCTGGAGCGGGCGAACCAGGCGGCGATCCCCACGGTCCGGCTGACGGGCGTGGACGCCGCGTACTGGTGCGAGACGCCGGAGAAGAACCACCTGCGCTGGGTCATGCCGCACCCGGAGGAGGGCCTGCTCGACGCGCTCGCGCGGCTGCACGCCGCCGGAGCCTCCGGGCTCGGCGAGGGCACCCGGCTGGTCGGGTCCTTCCGGGCGCACGGTCTGATGGTCCCGGTGTGGGACCTGCCGGTCGGCATGTCCGCGGAAGAGGTGGAGAAGCCCGCCGCGGCCTTCGAGGAGCGGCTGACCGAGACGCTGGCCCGTACCGGTCCGCTGACCGCGGAGGAGCGCAGGGCGCGCAGCGGCTTCACCAACCGTCAGATCACGCTGAGCTGAGGGCCGTCGGCGGTCGGCGGCCACCCCGCGGGCCGCCGCTGGCCGCTGCCGGCCGCCCCTGACCGACGCTGACCGACGCCGGCCGCCGAACACCGGGCGAACGAGGTCGAACGCGCGTCCGCCGCAAGGGTCCCGACCAAGCGGTCGTTCAGTGATTCCGATCACAACTGCCTTGGAAACACCGGGTCATGGGGCAGCTCCCCCGAACGGGGAATTTGCTAACAGCCGAAGTCTTGTTACCGTTTGAGCAGCCCGGTCGCTGGTGCATCCCCCGTCGCCAGCGACCGGGCGTTTCCATGCCCCGACCGATCCGCATCGACGCAATCCGTTGTGGCGCCGCTTCCCGGGTACTGATCCCGTCGCGCGCGGCCCGGGCTCGGTCATCGCACACACCGTCACCAAACCGGTCGTACACGTCATACCGGTCGTCATCGCCCTACTGGCCGCGGCGAGCGCCTCAGTCGTCGTCCGACGACGGGTGGGCGTGCGCGGTGCTGTGGCCGGCGTTGCCTCGGTGGGGGACACCGTGGTCGGAGCCGGCGGTGGCCACCGCGAGAGCCAGTACGGCGGCGAGCGCGGCCCCGCGCGCCGCGCGGGGCATGCGCAGCCCGTCCGCCCCCGCCCCCGCCTGGTCGTGCTGCCGGGCCCGGTGCTGAGGCCGGGCGCGCCCCCGCGCGT
>NZ_JBFBIV010000189.1:0-6125 GCF_040702025.1 Streptomyces sp. NPDC088194
ATCACCGGACGCGGACTCGCGGCCACGTCCGCGACCACCGAGTTGACGGTGCATTCGGACGGTCCGTAGAAGTTGAGGCAGGAGCCCCCACCGGCCGCCCGCAACCGCTCCCACACCTGCTCCGGAACGGCCTCCCCACCCACTGCGACCAGTGCCGGACGGCGCAGCGGATCGTCCAGCAGTCCATGAGCGAGGAGGACTTGAAGATAGGAGGGAGTGGCCTCCACATAGTCCAGCCCTGCGCGTGCGGCGTACTCGAGGTACGCGTCCGGGTCGGTCCAGGTCGCCTCGTCCAGGACGTGCAGCTCGTGACCCGCGAAGAGGGCGAGGAGCTGGTCGCAGGAGGCGTCGAACGACACGGACGTGGTCAACCCGACCCGCAGCCGCTCCCCCGTCCGGAAGACCAGCGCACACTGGTTGGCGAACAGGTTGGCCAGGCCGCCGTGGGTGACCACGACACCCTTGGGCCTGCCCGTGGAACCGGAGGTGTGGATCACGTACACCGGGTGGCGAGGATCGACAGCCACCCCCGGATCGACCGCCGGACAACCCGCCACCGAAGCAGCCGTCGCAGGATCGTCGAGCACCAACCGATCGGCACCGCCCTCCGGCAACCGCCCCCCGGTACCCGCGTCGGTCACCACCACCACCGGCCGCGCATCCTCCAGCAGATACGCCACCCGAGCCGCCGGATACTCCGGGTCCACCGGCACATACGCCGCACCCGACTTCACCACCGCCAAGATCGCCACCACCAACTCCGCCGACCTCGGCAACGCCACCGCCACCAACCGCTCCGGCCCCGCACCCCGCGCCATCAACGCATGCGCCAACCGGTTCGCCCGCGCATCCAACTCCGCATACGTCAACGACACATCACCACACACCAACGCGACCCGGCCCGAAGCCGCCGCGACACGCTCCCGGAACAACTCCGGCAGGCTCACAGCCGGAACCCGCGCCACCGGCCCGGTGCCGAGGGCGTCAAGCCGGCGGTGCTCCTCGTCGGTGAGCAGATCGATCCGGCTGGCCCGCTGCCCCGGGTCGGCGACCGCGGCGCGGAGCAACCGCTCCCACCGCCCGATCATCGCCTCGACGGCGGCCGGATCGTACAGGTCGAGGGCGTACTCGACGGACCCGTCGATCCCCTCCGGAGAGCCGTCCTCCGCGTACCGCTCGGACATGGTGAAGATCAGGTCGAGCTTGGCGGTGGTCGACGTGGGCGGCATCTCGCCGACCCGCAGCCCGGCCGGGGCGAAGTCGGCCCGGGGTGCGTTCTGCAGCACCAGCATGACCTGGAACAGCGGGTGGTGCGCCAGCGACCGGGCCGGATTCAGGACCTCGACCAGGTACTCGAACGGAAGGTCCTGGTGGGCGTAGCCGGCCAGCGCGGTGTCCCGGACCCGGTCCAGCAGCTCGGCGAACGTCGGATCGCCCGAGGTGTCGGTACGGAACACCAGGGTGTTGACGAAGTAGCCGACCAGCTCGTCCTGCGCCTGGTCGGTCCGACCGGCGACCGGGCTGCCGACCGGGATGTCGTCTCCCGCGCCGAGCTTGCTCAGCAACGCCGCCAGCCCTGCCTGGAGCACCATGAACAGGCTGGTCCCGTGCGCGCGGGCGAGCTCGCGCAGACCGCGGTGCAGCTCGGCGTCCAGCCCGGCACGCACGGAGCCGCCACGGTGCGAGGCGACCGGCGGACGGGGCCGGGTGGTGGGCAGCTGGACCCGTTCCGGCAGACCGGCCAGCGCCTTCGTCCAGTAGTCCGCCTGGCCGGCGAACAAGCTGTCCGGATCGGCTGAGTCGCCGAGCAGTTCGTGCTGCCACAGGGTGTAGTCGGCGTACTGGACCGGCAGTTCCTCCCACTGCGGCTCTTCGCCGCGGCGGCGCGCCGCGTAGGCGGCGGTCAGGTCCCGCGCGAGCGGGCCCAGCGACCAGCCGTCACCCGCGATGTGGTGGAGCACCACCTGGAAGACGTGCTCGTCCGGCGCCAGTTCGAACAGCTCGCCCCGCAGCGGCACGTCGACCGCCAGGTCGAACGGGCGGTCCTTCGCTTCCGCCATGGCGGCCGGCAGCCCGGCCTCGGTGGTCCGGTGCACGGGCAGTCGCGGGCGGGCTGCCTCGATGTCCAGCACCCGCTGGTACGGCACGCCGTCCACCGCCGGGAAGACGGTGCGCAGGCTCTCGTGCCGGGCCACCACGTCCGCGACGGCGGCCGCCAGGGCCGGTCGGTCCAGGTCCCCGGACAGCCGCCAGGCCAGGGAGATGTGGTAGTTCGCGCCGGCTCCCTCCAACTGGTGGAGGAACCACAGCCGCCGCTGCGCGAAGGACAGCGGGACCACCGCGGGGCGCTCGCGCCGGGCCAGGGCGACCTGCGCCGGCCCGGCCGCCACCAGGGCGGCGGCCAGACCCTCCGGGGTCGGCGCCTCGAACAGCGTGCGCAGCGGCATTTCCACGCCGAGCGTCGCGCGGATGCGGGCGGCCAGACGGGTGGCCAGCAGCGAATGCCCGCCCAGGTCGAAGAACCCGTCCTCGACGCCGGCCGACGCCACCCCCAGGACCTCCGCGAACAGCTCGCAGAGGATCTGCTCCTGCGGGCTGCGCGGCGCGCGGGACGCGGCCGCCGGGGCGAGGTCGGGTGCCGGCAGGGCCCGGTGGTCCAGCTTGCCGTTGACGGTCAGCGGCAGCGCGTCCAGCACGACGAACGCCGACGGCACCATGTACTCCGGCAACCGCTCGCGCAGGTGCTCCCGCAGGTCCGCGGACCTCGGTGCGGCGCCCGCGGCCGGCACCAGGTACGCGGTCAGCCGGGTGTCGTCGGCGCGGTCCTGCCGGGCCAGGACGGCGACCTGGGCGATGCCGGGGTACCCGGCCAGCGCCGCCTCGACCTCGCCGAGTTCGATCCGGAAGCCGCGCACCTTGACCTGCTGGTCCGCCCTGCCGACGTAGCGCAGGCCGCCGTCAGCCGCGCGGCGCACCACGTCGCCGCTGCGGTACATGCGCGACCCCGGCGCTCCGAACGGGTCCGCCACGAACCGGCCGGCGGTCAGGCCCAGCCGGTTGAGGTAGCCGCGCGCCAGGCCCGCTCCCGCGACGTACAGCTCACCCGGCACGCCCGGGGCCACCGGCCGCAGGCCGCTGTCGAGCACGTACGCGCGCAGGTCCGGGAGGGCCGCGCCGACCTGGCCGGCGGTGGTGCCGGACCGGTCGAGCGCCGCGTACGTGACGTGCACCGTGGTCTCGGTGATGCCGTACATGTTGACCAGCCGCGGCGCGTCCTGCGGGTGCCTGCGGTACCAGCCGGCCAGCCGGCTGTGCTCCAACGCCTCGCCGCCGAACACCACCGTGCGCAGGGCGAGCCGGCTGCCGGTCTCCGGAGCCTCCGCGTCCGCTTCCATCAACTGGTAGAAGGCGGACGGTGTCTGGTTGAGCACCGTCACCCGCTCGCGGGCGAGCAGGTCCAGGAACCGGCCGGGCGAGCGGCTGGTCTCGTGGTCCACGACCACCAGCCGGCCGCCGTGCAGCAGCGGGCCCCACAGCTCCCACACCGAGAAGTCGAAGGCGTAGGAGTGGAAGAGGGTCCACACGTCCTCGGCGGAGAAGTCGAACAGCTCCCGGGTGGTGCCGAACAGGCGCACCACGTTGCGGTGCGGGACCACCACGCCCTTGGGGTTGCCGGTGGAACCGGAGGTGTGGATGACGTAGGCGGCGTGGCTCGGGTCGACGGGGACCGCGAGGTCCGTGTCCGGCAGCCGGTCCAGGTCCGCGGCGTCCAGCAGCAGCCGGTCCACGTGGTCCGCCCCCGGAAGCTCTCCGATCCGGCTGGTCGTCACGAGCAGCGCGGGTCGGGTGTCCTGGAGCAGGTAGGCGATCCGGGCGGCCGGGTACTGGGGGTCGACCGGTACGTACGCGGCGCCGGCCTTGAGCACCGCGAGCACCGCCACGACCAACTCCGCCGAGCGCGGCAGGGCCAGGGCCACCAACTGCTCCGGCCCCACCCCCCGGTCGGCCAGGGCATGCGCCAGCTGGTTGGCGCGGGCGTTCAACTGGCCGTACGTGAGCGTGGCTTCGCCGTCCGTGAGAGCGATCGCGGCCGGGTTCGCCCGGACCTGCTGCTCGAACAGCGCGGGCAGGCCGGACTCCGGCCGCTCGTCGCCCTGGTCGGTGCCGGCCGGCAGCAGCGCCCGGAGCTCGTCGGCGGACAGCACGTCCACCTGTCCGATCCGTCGGCCGGGGGCGGCGACGACGGCGCGCAGCAGCCTCAGCCACCGCTCGACGATCCCGCTGACGGTGGCCGCGTCGAACAGGTCGGTGCTGTACTCCACGACGCCCGCCAGCCCGTCCTCGCCGGGCTGTTCGGCCAGGACGAAGGTCAGGTCGCATTTGGCCGTCCCGGTGGGGACCAGGTCGGTCGCCACCCGCAGCCGCGGCAGGTCGAAGGTGCCGGACGGCGCGTTCTGCAGCGTGAGCAGGGTCTGGAACAGCGGGTGGTGCGCCAGCGTCCGGGTCGGGTTCAGCGCCTCCACGAGGTGCTCGAACGGCACGTCCTGGTGCGCGTACCCGGCCAGCGCGTCGGAGCGCACCCGGCCCAGCAGTTCGGTGAACGACGGGTCGCCGGACAGGTCGGTGCGCAGCACCAGGGTGTTGACGAAGAAGCCGACCAGGTCGTCCAGGGCCTCGTCGGTGCGTCCCGCGACCGGGGTACCGATCGGAACGTCGGTGCCGGCCCCGAGTTTGCCCAGCAGAGCGGCCAGGCCGGCCTGGAGCACCATGAAGAGGCTGGCTCCGCCGTCACGGGCGAGCGCGCGCAGGCCCCGGTGCAGCTCGGCGTCGATCCGCACCGGCAGGTGGGCGCCCTGGTAGGACATCGCCGCCGGCCGGGGTCGGTCGAAGGGCAGCTCGACCTGCTCGGGCAGGTCCGCCAGCTGTTCGCGCCAGTAGGCGAGTTGGCCGTTGAGCAGGCTGTCCGGGTCGGCGCCGTCACCCAGCAGCTCCTGCTGCCAGAGCGCGTAGTCGGCGTACTGGACCGGCAGCGGCGGCCACTGCGGCTTCGCGCCCTCGCTCCGGGCGGCGTAGGCGGTCGTCAGGTGCCGCGCGAGAGGTCCGGTCGACCAGCCGTCGCCGGCGATGTGGTGCACCACCAGCAGCAGCACGTGCTCGTCCGCGCCGAGCCGGAACAGTTCGGCGCGCAGCGGCGGCTCCTCGGAGAGCTCGAAGCCGTACCGCGCGGCCTCCGCCAGCCGGTCCGGCAGGTCGTGCTCGCCGACCTCGGTCACCCGCAGCCGCGGCCGTGCGGCGTCGAGGCCGAGCACCCGTTGGTACGGCACGCCGTCGACCACCGGGAAGACGGTACGCAGGCTCTCGTGCCGCTCGACCACGTCCGCCAGTGCGGCTTCCAGGGCACGCTGGTCCAGGCTTCCGGACAGCCGCAGGGTCAGCGGGATGTTGTAGGTGGCGCTCGGCCCCTCCAGCCGGTGCAGGAACCACAGCCGCCGCTGCGCGAAGGACAGCGGGACCACCGCGGGGCGCTCGCGCCGCCCCAGCGCCGGGCGCGCCCGGCCCGCGACGTCCACCGCGGCCGCCAGTTCCGCCACCGTCGGCGCGTCGAACAGGTCGCGCAGTCTCAGCTCCACGCCGAGCACGGACCGGGCCCGGGCGACCAGCCGGGTGGCGAGCAGGGAGTGCCCGCCGAGGTCGAAGAAGCTGTCGTCCGGCCCGGCCTCGGCGACCCCCAGCACCTCGGCGAACAGCCCGCAGAGCAGGTGCTCGACCGCGGTGCGCGGTGCGCGGCCCGATGCGGCGGGCTGCTGTCCGGGCGCCGGGAGAGCGCGCCGGTCGAGCTTGCCGTTCGGGGTCAGGGGCAGCTCGTCCAGCACCACGAACGCCGACGGCACCATGTACGCGGGCAGCCGCTCCCGCAGCCGGTCCCGCAGCGCGTCCGCTCGGACGGTCTGCCCCGCGTCGGGGAGGACGTAGGCGACCAACCGGGTTTCCTCGTCGGTGCGTACCGTGACGACGGCCCGCGCGACCTGTGGGTGTTCGGCGAGCGCCGCCTCGATCTCGCCGGGTTCGATCCGGAACCCGCGGACCTTGACCTGGTCGTCGGTACGGCCCAGGAACTCCAGGTC
>NZ_JBFBIV010000190.1:0-6115 GCF_040702025.1 Streptomyces sp. NPDC088194
AGGACACCCTCGCCCGCTACACCGCCGCCGACGTCGAGATCTACGGCAAGGCCATGGCCGAATTCGAAGAACGCTTCGCCAACCAGTGATCCGGGCCCGAGGCCGGTCCGGCCGGCTCCGGGAATCCGCCGCACGACCGCTCACGGCCCCACCGCCACCGTGAAACAGGCAACTTGAGGAGTCAGCGTATGGACGCCAGCGAGATTCTGGGGGAGCTTCTCACCCCTGAGGGCCGCGATGATCCCTATCCGCACTACGCCGCCGCGCACGAGCTGGGGTCCGTCGCCCCGCTGGGCGACAAGCTGTGGATGGTGCCCGGCTACGACGCGATCAACGAGACGCTGCGGGCCGGCGAGTTCGGTCCCTGGGACGACCGGTACAACCGGCTGTTCACGGCCGCCGAATGGAAGCTGCACCCGTCGGTGATCGCCCTGACCAACAGCATCCTGGACACCAACCCGCCGGACCACACGAGGATGCGTGACGTGATGGCCCGGGCGTTCAGCGCCCGCCGGGTCGCCGCGCTCGAACCCATGATCCGGCAGATCGCCCGGGACCTGCTCGACGAGATGGCCGAGGAGGCGGCGGACGGCTCCCCGGTCGACTTCATGGACCGGTTCGCCTTCAACCTGTCCGTCGGCGTGGTCGGCGAGCTCTTCGGCATGCCGAAGGAGGACTGGCCGCGGTTCAAGCAGCTGGCCAACGACTGGACGCTGGTCTTCGAGGTGACGCCGACCGAGGAAGACACCGCCATCGCCGACACGGCCTACGCGGAGTTCGAGAAGTACTTCCAGGACCTGGTGGCCAAGCGCAGGATCGAGCCGGGCGACGACCTGGTGAGCGCCGTCGTGGAGATCACCGACCAGGAGAACGCGCCGCTGACCGCGGAGGAACTGGTCTGCAACCTCGGCGTGGTGCTGGCCGCGGGGATCGAGACGACCACGCACATCTTCGGCAACGGGCTCAACCTGCTCTTCAAGCACCCGGAGGTCGCCGCCGGGCTGCGGGCGAAGGAGATCTCGGCGGACAACTTCGTCGAGGAGGTCCTGCGGTTCGACTCGCCGGTCCAGCTCATCGCCCGGGTCGCCCGGGAGGACGCGGAGATCGCCGGCACCACGATCCCGATGGGCGAATGGGCGCTCCTCGCGCTCGGCGCCGGCAACCGGGACCCGAAGCGCTACACCGACCCCGACCGCTTCGACCCGACCCGCACCGCCATCCAGCCGGTGTCCATGGGCGCGGGCATCCACCACTGCCTCGGTGCGCCGCTGGCCCGGCTGGAGGGCGCGGTGGCCTTCTCCGAGCTGCTCGAACGGTTCCCCCACATCGCGCCGGCCGGTGAGCCGACCCGACGGGACCGCCTGACGATTCGCGGGTACGAGAACCTGCCCGTGACCCTCGGCTGACGTCGAAAGCGGCAGCGTCCGGCCATGGCCGCCGTGTTCGGTGAAACGTGCACGGCGGCCGCCGACGGGACGGGCCGGCCGAGAACACACCGGAATCATTCCCGGCTCCTGTCCTGGTGCCAGTCGGACCTCTGTGGAGAAATCGATGACTGAATCCCCCACTGGTAGCGGAGCGAACATCGCGATAGTCGGCATTTCCTGCCGGCTGCCAGGAGCCGCCACCCCGGACGGTCTCTGGGAAATGCTTCGCGACGGCCGGCACGCCATGGGAATGGCGTCCGACAAGAACCGGGCGTCGATTCCGGCCGGCGTCGACTGGCCGGGCGGATTCGTCGACGACATCGACGCGTTCGACGCCGGGTTCTTCGGCGTCTCCCCGAACGAGGCGGCGGCGATGGACCCGCAGCAGCGCGTCGTCCTGGAGCTGTGCTGGGAGGCGCTGGAGGACGCGGGCATCGTTCCGGCCGGCCTGTCCGGGAGCCGCGCGGGCGTGTTCCTCGCCAGCATCTCCAGCGACTACGCCACCTTGCTGGCCCGCCGGCAGGGGGACGTCAACCGCTACACGCTGACCGGCCTGAACCGGGGGATCATCGCGAACCGGGTCTCCTACAGCCTGGGCCTGCGCGGGCCGAGCCTGACCGTGGACTCCGCGCAGTCCTCCTCGCTGGTCTCGGTGCACCTGGCCGCCGAGAGCATCCGGCGCGGCGAGACGGACCTGGCCCTGGCGGGCGGGGTCAACCTCATGCTGGACCCGGGCAGCACCGCCATGACGGAGCAGTTCAACGCGCTCTCCCCGGACGGGCGTTGCTACACCTTCGACGCCCGCGCCAACGGCTTCGTCCGGGGCGAGGGCGGCGCCGTCGTCGTCCTCAAGAGCGCGGAGCGGGCACAGGCCGACGGCGACCGCATCTACGGCCTGATCCTGGGCAGCGCCGTCAACAACGACGGCCGCACCGACGGCCTCACCGTGCCCAGCGAGCAGGCGCAGCGCGACGTCATCCGGCTGGCGGTCCAGGCGGCCGGCGTCCGGCCGGACGACGTCCAGTACGTCGAACTGCACGGCACCGGCACCAAGGTCGGCGACCCGATCGAGGCGGCGGCGCTGGGCGCCACGCTCGGCGCGGGCCGGCCGGCGGCCACGCCGCTGCTCGTCGGCTCGGTGAAGACCAACATCGGGCACCTGGAAGGCGCGGCCGGCGTCGCCGGGCTGCTGAAGGTGCTGCTCAGCATCGAGCGCCGCCGCGTTCCGGCCAGCCTCAACTTCGAGCACCCCCACCCCGCCATCCCGCTGGCCGAACTCGGTCTGAGCGTGCAGCGTGCGGAAGGGCCGTGGCCGGACGAGCGGCACCGGCTGATAGCGGGGGTCAGCTCCTTCGGCATGGGCGGCACCAACTGCCATCTCATCGTGGCCGAGCCGCCGTCGGCCGAAGTGCCGTCCGCTGAACTGCCGTCCGCTGAACTGCCGTCCGCTGAACTCCCGTCGGGCGAGCCGCTGTCGGGCGAGCCGCAGACGCGGACCCGGCCGGCCGTCCCCACCGACCACGTCGCCGCGCACGGCTGGCCGCTGTCCGGCCGTACCGCGCCCGCGCTGCGGGCACAGGCGGGCCGGCTGCGCGCGCACGTCGAGTCGCGGCCCGGCGTGCCCACCGCTGACACGGGTCTGTCCCTCGCCACCACGCGCCAGGCGTTCGAGCAGCGCGCCGTCGTCCTCGGCGCCGGCCCCGCGGAGTTCCGCGCCGGGCTCCAGGCCCTGGAGACCGGCGACCAGGCGGCGAACGTGGTGGAGGGCACCGCCCGCGCCGTCGGCGGGACCGTCTTCGTCTTCCCCGGGCAGGGCTCGCAGTGGGCGGGCATGGCCCGGGAGTTGCTGGACACCTCCCCCGTCTTCGCCGAGCACCTGACCGCGGCCGCGCAAGCGCTCGCCGAGTACCAGGACTGGTCGGTGCTCGACGTGGTGCGCGAGCTGCCCGGGGCCCCGTCGCTGGACCGGGGCGACGTCGTGCAGCCGGTGCTGTTCGCCGTGATGGTCGCCCTGGCCCGCCTCTGGCAGGCGCAGGGCGTCACCCCGGACGCCGTGATCGGGCACTCCCAGGGCGAGATCGCCGCCGCGCATGTCGCCGGCGCGCTGTCCCTGTCCGACGCCGCCGCCGTCGTGGCGCTGCGCGGTCAGGCCCTCAACGCCGTGGCCGGCCTCGGCGGGATGGTGTCGGTGGCCGAGCCGGTCGACGCGGTCCGCGGCCGGATCGCCGGCTACCCCGGCCTGCTCGGCGTCGGCGCCGTGAACGGCCCCGGCAGCACCGTGGTCTCCGGTGACCCCGCCGCGCTCGTGGAGTTGATGGCCGCGTGCCGGGCCGACGGCGTCCGCGTCCGCGAGGTCCCGATCGACTACGCGTCGCACTCACCGCAGGTCGACGCCATCGAGCAGGACCTGCTGCGGCTGCTCGGCTCGATCCGGCCCCGGCGGGCGGAACTGGCCTTCTACTCGACCGTCACCGGTGGCCTGCTGGACACCACCGAACTGACCGCCGCCTACTGGTTCCGCAACCTCCGCCAGACCGTCGAGTTCGAGTCGGCCGTCCGGGCCGCGCTCGCCGACCACCACCGTGCCTTCGTCGAGACCAGCCCGCACCCGGGACTGGTCGGCAGCATCGGGGAGACGCTGCGGGACGCGGGGGTCACCGACTCGCTCGCGACCGGGACGCTCCGCCGCGGCCATGGCAGCCTCCGGCAGTTCTTCACCGCGGTCGGCCAGTACTACGTGCAGGGCGGCGCCCTCGACTGGGAGCCGGCGCCGGGCGCCGCCAGCCGCGTCCCCCTGCCGACGTACGCCTTCCAGCGCGAGCGCTACTGGTTCGCCGTCCCGGACGCGTCCGACGGCCGCCCGGGCGGGGCGGAGGAGATCCTGCCGCGGCCGGCCGAACCGGCCCGGCCCGACCGGGAGCCCGCCGCGGACACCGCGGGCCGCACCGAGGACCTGGTGGGCCTCGTCCAGAAGGCGACCGCCATCACCCTCGGGCACGCGGCACCGGGCGCCGTCGACGTCACCCGGACGTTCAAGGACCTCGGGCTCGACTCGGGGGCCGCGGTCGAGCTGCGCGGCCGGCTCGCCGCAGCCACCGGCCTCGAACTGCCGGACACGCTGGTGTTCGCGCATCCGACGCCGGCCGCGCTCGCCCGTCACCTGCGCGCGGAACTGGCCGGGGACACGGCCGCCGGCACGGACCTCGACCAGCCGGCCGGGCAGCCGGCGGCGAGCTCGGAACCGCTGGCGATCGTCGGGATGGCCTGCCGGTACCCCGGCGACGCCAACTCGCCCGAGTCGCTGTGGGAACTCGTCGCCGGCGGCCGTGACGCGATCGGGGAGTTCCCCGACAACCGCGGCTGGGACCTGGCGGCGCTCTACGACCCGACCCGGGGCCGCTCGGGCACCTCGTACACCAGGAACGGCGGCTTCCTGCACGACGCGGACGAATTCGACCCGGACTTCTTCGGGATCAGCCCCCGCGAGGCGACGGCCATGGACCCCCAGCAGCGGCTGCTGCTCGAAACAGCCTGGCAGGCGCTGGAGGACGCCGGCATCGACCCCGCCACGCTGCGCGGCGGCCAGGTCGGCGTGTTCACCGGGGTGATGGCCCAGGACTACGGCCCGCGGCTGCACGAGCAGGCCGACGGGTACGACGGCTACCTGCTGACCGGCAACAGCCCCAGCGTCGCCTCCGGACGCGTCGCCTACGCGCTCGGCCTGCACGGCCCCACGTTCACCGTGGACACCGCGTGCTCCTCCTCGCTGGTGGCGCTGCACCTCGCCGCGCAGGCGCTGCGCTCGGGCGAGTGCACGCTGGCGCTGGCCGGCGGGGCCACCGTCATGGCCAGCCCCGGGATATTCGCCGAGTTCAGCCGGCAGAGCGGCCTCGCGACCGACGGCCGCTGCAAGGCGTTCTCGGCGGCGGCCGACGGCACCGGCTGGGCGGAGGGCGCCGGGGTCCTCGCGGTCGAGCGGCTGAGCGACGCCAAGCGGAACGGCCACCGGGTCCTGGCGCTGCTGCGCGGCTCGGCCGTCAACCACGACGGCGCGTCCAACGGGCTTACGGCGCCGAGCGGTCCGGCCCAGCAGCGGGTGATCCGGGCGGCGCTGGCGTCGGCCGGGCTCGGCCCCGCCGACGTCGACGCGGTGGAGGCACACGGCACGGGCACCCGGCTGGGTGACCCGATCGAGGCCGAGGCGCTGCTGGCGACGTACGGGCAAGGCCGCGACGCCGAGCGGCCGTTGTGGCTCGGCTCGATGAAGTCGAACATCGGCCACACGCAGGCGGCCGCCGGGGTGGCCGGGGTGATCAAGATGGTGCAGGCGCTCCGGCACGAGGTGCTGCCCGCGACGCTGCACGTGGACGCGCCGTCTCCGCACGTGGACTGGGAGTCGGGTGCGGTCAGGCTGCTGACCGGCGCGCGGCCCTGGCCGGTCGGGGAGCGGGTCCGCCGCGCGGGCGTGTCCTCCTTCGGGATATCCGGCACCAACGCCCACGTCATCCTCGAAGAAGCGGCCGAGGAGGCTCCGGAGCCCGAGGCGGTCACCGGGACCGCGGGGCCGATCGGGGCCGGCGACCGGACCGAACCGCCGTTGGTGCCGGTGGTGGTGTCGGCGAGGGATGAGGTGGGGTTGCGGGCGCAGGCGGGTCGGTTGCGGGAGCATCTGCTGGCGCGGTCGGAGC
>NZ_JBFBIV010000191.1:0-6084 GCF_040702025.1 Streptomyces sp. NPDC088194
GGGCCCGCCGCCGCGGTGAGCGCGGTCGCGGCCGTGGCGGCGGGCGCGCTGCTGGCGGTGCACCTCGCCGCCGACCCGTCCGCGCCGGCCGCCGACGCCGCGCCGTCCGCCCCGCCCACGGCGACGGCCCCCGCTGCCGCACCCACCACCCCTGCGCCGACGACCCCCTCGCCGACGCCCTCGACCGCCACACCCACGACCCGCAAGCCGACTCCGAAGTCGACCACGCCCACCCCGGTCAAGGCCCCACCACCGCCCGCCGCACCGGCGACGTCCACCCGCAAGGGCGTCGGCGTGTGGACCTTCGACGGCGTGAACACCGCGCTCCGGCAGTCCGGCGCGAGCTGGTACTACACCTGGTCCACCACCCACGCCGGGATCAGCGGCCCCGGCTTCGTACCGATGATCTGGGGTGCGGACAGCGCGAGTTCGGCCGCGCTCGCGCAGGCGAAGGCCGCGGGACCGTACCTGCTGGGCTTCAACGAGCCCGACATGTCAGGGCAGTCGAACATGACGGTCGACCAAGCTCTCACGCTGTGGCCGAAGTTGGAGTCCGCCGGGAAGGTGCTGGGCAGTCCCGCCGTCGCGTACGGCGGCGACACACCCGGGGGCTGGCTCGACCGCTTCATGACCGGCGCGCGGCAGAAGGGCTACCGCGTCGACTTCATCACGCTGCACTGGTACGGCGGCGACTTCACCACGCCCGACGCCGTCGCCCAGCTCAAGTCCTACCTCCAGGCCGTCCACGACCGCTACCACAAGCCCATCTGGCTCACCGAGTTCGCGCTCACCGACTTCTCCGGCGGCACCGCCCGCTACCCCACCGACCAGCAGCAGGCCGCCTTCCTCACGGCCGCCGCGACCATGCTCGACGGCCTGCCCTACCTCCAGCGGTACGCCTGGTTCGGCCTCCCCGCGAAGGACGGCGCCCCCAGCACCGGCCTCTTCCACAGCGGCCCCGTGATCACGACCGAGGGCCGCGCGTTCGAGCGAGCCCGCTGATCTCACGGAGCGGGGACGCCCCGGCACGGGGTTGGAGCGGGACGGGTTGCCCGGCGGCGAACCGGACTCATCGGGTCGGCCCGCACCCATGAACGGAAGAAGGGTGCGACACAGCCCGGGCTCTCACCGACTGAGCTACAAGGGGGAGTTCACGCGTCAAAGCCGGACCCGATCAAAGGGTGACGTTCTCCGCCGATCCCACCTGATCCCTGCTTCCGGGCAGGCCCAGCAGCGCCCCGCGGCTGTCGGCGACCCGCAACGCGTCCGACAGCGCCGTGCACAAGTGCGCCACCATGCCCTGGAGTTCGCAGTCCGAAGGCGTCGACTCCGCCAGCGTCCGACGGACAAAGCCCAGCAGTTCCCGACCCATCCCGAGCTGCACCGACTCCATCTCGTCGGCCAGCCGCCACAAGGCCGAAGCACGGCACCCGTCTGTCCGGAGGTAGCACGCACCTCCGTCCGGCCCCGGCCACGGGAGGCGTCGAACGGTGCCGGATTCCCGTTGCTGTAAAGGGGAGTCGGGGTGCAGCGGTGCTCGGTCTCGGTGCTCAGCCGTCATGAGGACGACGATAGGACCGATCCACCGGTCGAAAGGGGACAAACTGTCCCCCTGCACAAGGGAGCGGCTACGCCGCCAAGACGCCTACGGAAGAGGCGAGTTCGGCGGCCTCGGCGCGCAGCGGCCGAGGCACGGAGCGGACGAGGTCCGCGGCCAGCGCCCGCCCTGACGGCACGTACCTGATCGCGTCGGGCGACGTCTCCACTGCCCGCTGGAGGTAGTGCAGCGCACCGGCCGGCTCCTTGCGGGCGTACTCCGATCGGGCTGCGTCCAGGAACAGACGAGAGCGGCGCTCCACTGACGGAATCGACTCGGGGACGGTTTCCGAGACACGGCGGAGCGCGGCGCCGGGAGTGTGCAGGTCGACGCCGATGGTGACCGCGTGAACCGCCACGTTGCCCGTGCCGAACATCGTCCAGGGGTGGGCGTAGTCCGGCATGCGCTGTGCGACCGCGTTCGCCTCGTCCCACCACCGCCAGGCGTCACCGTCGCGCCCCTCCCGCGCGGAGGTGACCGCCGCGTGAAGGCACAGCGCCCCGAAGGTCCCGCGCAGGATGTCGGGCCCGTCCTCAAGGCGCGGGCGGAGGGTGGCCGCCGCCTCGGCGACCAGACGCAGTGCCTCTTCCGTGTGGCCGTTCTCCCGGAGGCCGTTGCCCACGATCCATGCGGCGGCAGCCAGCAGAACGGGGTCATCCGCTTCCTCCGCCGCCATCCGGGCCCGGTCCACGGTCAGCCAGTACAGCTCCGGTTCCGTGGTGTGCGCGGCGAACTGCTGGGCCAGCGCGTAAGCCTCCGCCGTGACCAGGTAGGCGCGCCGACGTTCCGCTCCCTCGGTTCCTCTGGTGGCGGCGTGGCACGCCGTCAGCAGATCAGGAAGCACCGCCCCTACTTCGGTCCGCTGCCGACGCGAGGAATGCCACGTCGACCACGCCTGCCGCACCCGTCCGGCCAGTTCCTGCACACTGCTCGCCTCGAACGGGGAGCGACGGAAGATCGACGCGTGAACCGCGTCCCTGAGCGCCGGCACCGCCGGGTGGGACAGCTTGCCCCAGTGATCGACGGGAACGGTGGCATCGCCACCCGTGAGCGTGGCCACGTCGTCCAGCCGAAGCGCCTGCGCCAGCCGGAAGAGCATCGGCAGTGACCGCAGATCGCGGTCCCCGTTCTCGATCTTCTTCAACCAGTCCGACGACCGCCCGACCAACCCGGCCAGCACCGGACGCGACATGCCTCGCCGCTCACGATGATGGCGGATCAACTCACCGGTCGTCAGTTCTCCGTTGATGGACGGATCAGTCACGATGCGGCTCCCGGAACGAAGTCAAGCCCCCCGCACCAGAGTACGCGCCGCGAGCCCCCCGGCACCGGCCTCGCCACCGCCCACTCCAACAGGCAAACCACCCGGTGCCGCCCTCGGTTCCAGGGTACGGCGCACCCGGGGGCGTCACTCGGACTACGCACGCGCGAAGCGGACCCCGCGGACCTCGGGGGCGCCCTCGTACGCGGTGGCGAGGAGGCGGAGTCCCTCCGCCTCAAGGGTGTCGCGGTCGGGTGCCCGTAGGGGCGCGAACGGGGTGACGACGACCGCCGCGGCACCCTTGGCCCGCTCGAACCGCCAGGTCCCCCCGACGAACCCGTCCAGGAGGATCGTGCCGCTGACGATCCCGTTGACGGAGATCACCCGGGACTTGGGCACGTCGCCGAGGATGCGGGTGCGGTCGGCGTGCGAGAGCAGGAGGTTGTCGAAGTCGGCGACGAAGCGCGCGGCCACGGGGGTGTCGGGGTCGGTGAGTTCGGCGTCGGGCAGGTCGTAAAGGACCTGCCCGTCCTCGGCGGCGTACGTCCGCAGGTCGAGATCGGCGAACAGCCGCTTGAGGCCGGTGGCTCCGGACCACTTCTGCATGTCGGCGGGACCGGCGGGGCCGAACGCGGCGAGGTAGCGGCGGACGAGCCCGGCCGGGTCGGGGTCGGCGGCGAGCGGCGCGCCGAGCCAGTCGTCGGCGAAGGCGTACCGGACGCCGCAGGGTACGCCCCACACGCCGCGCGGTGGCACCTGCACGAGCGGTGCCCAGGTCCGTAGCACGTTGACCAGCGAGGCCGGGTCGGCGGCGGGGAACCGCGCACCGAGCAGGGTGCGCAACTCGGAGGGCCCGAGCGGCTGTTCGGCCAGCGCCTCGCGCCCGGCGGCGAGCAGCGCGTCCCGGCCGACCCCGGCGATCCCCGCGGCCCACGCGGAGGAGCGCAGCCCCCGGTCGAGGGCGGGTTGCAGCCACGGCCGCAACCGCAGCGCGTCCGCCGCCGTCACCAGATGCACGGTGTTGCGCATCAACGCCAGTCGTACGACGCGGCGTTCGGCGAGGAGGCGGCCGAACGCGGCGAAGTCGAAGCCGGCCAGCCGGGTCCACAGCCCCGGGTAGACGGAGGTGGCGTTCTGCGACTGGAGGCCCAACAGGTGCGTGACGGCGTCCGCCGGGCTCATGTCCGCCCGCTGCAAAAGGAGTTGGCGGGACAGCAGAGTCCGGTTGAGGGTGCGCCGGGTGACCGGTTCGATGACCATGGTCGTTACGGTACGGCGCCTTGCGGACAGTCACGGTCCGCAAGGCGGGTGGGCGCGGCGCGCGGCCGAGGGACCCGACCGGGCGTTCACGGGAAGGCGAGGTGAGGGCGATGTGGAGCCGCGGAGGCCGCCCGTACAGCGGGCGGCACTTCCCACGGTCCTGGAACCGCGGATCGGGCGAACCGCTGCGGCCGCGCAGCCTGTCCCGGGCGCTGGTCAGAGCCTCCAGGAAGGACGAACGGGCCTGGCAGCGGCAGCCGTTGAAGGTGCGTGGCGATTCGCTGCCGCCTTTCGACCACTGCGCGGCACTGGTGGCGGGGCTGGCCGAGGACGAGCGGCGCCGGATCGCGCTGCGGCTACAGCAGGAGCGCGCCGGTCTGGAGGCCGACGACGTCGAGTGGTACATCGGGCGGGCGCTGGCGGCGACACGCTGCGGGTGGTCGCCCGGGCAGGTGCACGAGTTGTTCGCGCTCGCGCTGGGGAACGTGGGCAACGGCCCACGTCCGTACGGACCGTGGGCGCACGGGGAGCGGGCCCTGCAACTGCCGCTCGCCGCGCTGGAGGAGTTGCCGGAGAGCGAGCGCGGGCCCTTCCTGCGGTATGTGCGTGCCGCGCTCGCCGTCCGTACGGGCTGCCGCTCCATGGTCCGCCCGCCCGGCCGGCCGTCCCGTCTCGACGAGCCCGAGGCATGCCTGAGCCGGCTGCGGGCCCTGCTCGACCTGCCCTACGACGTGGACGACGTGCTGGTGCGCGACGATCCGTTCGCCACAGCGGCCCGTTGCGCCCTCGGCACCGAGCTCTACGAGCCGCCGGCGCCGGAGCTGCTGGAGTTGTGCGGTCTGGTGACCGACGTGCGGCCGCCGTACGCGTGGTTGGGCCGGATGCGGGAGCTGTTGCAGTGTTCGCCGGAAGCCCGCCGGACGGTCCGGACGCTGCTGCGGGCGGTCCGCGGCGAGCCCGCCACCTGCGTCGGGGCCGAGTTGCACCGCGGGCGGATCGGCGAGGTCAGCGGATGGCTCCTGGTCGCGCTCGCCTGGGCCGCCTGCGTGAGTGACGATGCCGGGCTGGTACGGGAGTTGGGGGACGGCATGCTCGCGATCGACCGGGGACCGGGCGGCGACGGCGCCGCGCTCTTCCTGCGCGGTGGGCTCGCCGCACTCGCCGCGCTGACCCGCGCCCCCGCCGCCGGCCGGCACCATCGCCTGCTCGCCGACCCGCCCGCCGCGGTCGTCCGCACCGCGACCGAGGTGCGGGCGCGGCTGGCGCACCTCCCCCAGCCCGATGGCCACCGCCTGCTCCAGGTGCAGGCCGGGCCGTACGTCGCCGTCTTCCGTGTGCACCCCGACGGTCACGTGACGCTCGGCTTCCGCAACCCGCACGGGCGGATGCTCGAGGACGCGCCGGCGAAGGTGCGGAACGGTGATCCGGCGCTGTACGCCGCCCTGCGGGCCCAACTCACCTCCTTGCGGGCCGAGGTGACCGCCTACCGTGGTCTGCTCGCCGAGCTCCTGCACGCCGATCCCGGGCGGCCGGCCGGAAGTTGGTGCGAGGTCCACCTCGACGATCCGCTCTTCGAGCCGCTCACCCGCGCGCTGATCTGGCAGGCCGAGACCCCCAACGGGCCCGTCGTCGGCGTTCCCGTGCGGCGCAAGCGCTCCTCCGCCTGGGTCCTGCGCGACCTGCGCGGCGGCTTCCACGAACTGGTCGAGACCACGACCGTACGGCTCTGGGCCCCGGCCCACGCCGACGCGGCCGAAGTCGCCGCCTGGACCTCAACGGTGCGCCGCCGCGGCCTACGCCAGCCCGTCCCCCAGGTCCCGCGGCGCCCCTGACCCCCCAGGGTGCCCCGTCCTGTCGGTCCCGGGACCACCCGCCCGGTGAGTGGCTGGTCGCGCAGTTCCCCGCGCCCCTTGGGGTTGCCCTTCCTCCAGGAGCCGCGGGTGCTCATCGCCAACCGCACCCTGCT
>NZ_JBFBIV010000192.1:0-5688 GCF_040702025.1 Streptomyces sp. NPDC088194
CTCGTAGTGGGCCTACTCGGACAAGCCCGACAACGAAGCGAGCGTGCGTGCCAGGCGCCACGGGCCAGGCGGGACTTCCAAAACACGGCCTAGCCCCGCGGGGCCCGCGCGCCTGAGGAACGGAACCCAACAGGCCGTACCCGCCGACCGGCTGGTGCGGCCCGTTGCCATGACGGAACGCGGCGGTGAATGTTGTTCAACCGTTCGAAAAAACCCGCCGGTCGGGACGGCCGTCAACGACCATGGAACGTGGAAGGCGGGCCGCCGCACCAGGGGCGGGTCCGCTCCGCGCGCATCGCCAGGGCGATGCCGAACGAGGGGGTACCTGAGTGAAGACCCGAAGAGCTGTCGCCGTCCTGTTAGGCGCGGCACTGTCGATCGTCGCGCTCGTCACACCGGCCGGCGCGCAGCCGGCGCAGACCGGAGTCTCGACCACCTACCAGGTCAACGCGCGGCACAACGGCACCGTCGTCGACTCCGGCGTCGGCGCTCCGCCGCTCAGCCAGAAGTGGTCGCGCGACCTGGGCGGGAGCGTCTCCTACCCCGTCGTGGCCGGCGGGCGGGTCTTCGCCACCGCCGCCTCGCCGACGGGGTACGGCACCACGCTCTACGCCATCGACGCGGCCACCGGCGAGAACGCCTGGGCGCCGGTCGACCTCGGCGGCACCTACTGGTGGTCCGCGCTCGCCTACGGGGGCGGCCGGCTCTACGCCCAGAACTACGACGGCGTGCTGACCGCGTTCAACCCGGCCACCGGGGCGAAGCTCTGGACCGTCACGCTGCCCGGGCAGTACTCGTTCACCTCGCCGCCCACGTTCGCCAACGGTGTGGTGTACACGGGCGGGGCCGGCTCGGGCGGCACCCTGTACGCGGTGGACGCCGCCACCGGCTCGCTGCTCTGGAGCCAGCCGGTCGCCAACGGGGACGACAGCTCGCCCGCCGTCGATGCCGCGGGGGTCTACGTCTCCTACGCCTGCGAGCAGGCGTACGCCTTCGACCCCAAGTCCGGCAGCCCGATCTGGCACCACCAGACGGGCTGTTCCGGTGGCGGCGGCCGCACGCCGGTCCTCGCCGACGGCGGAGTCTGGGTCCGGGACAACGGGATGGCCTCCTCGGTCCTCGACGCCGGCACCGGGGAGGTCAGCAGCACGTACGACGCCGCCGGAACCTCGCCGGCACCGGCCATCGACGGCCACCAGGGCTACTTCGTGGACGGCGGCGTCCTCCAGGAGCGGTACACCCCCACCCTGGACACGCGCTGGACGTTCCAGGGTGACGGCCGGATCAGCACGGCGCCGATCGTCGTCAACGGCTATGTCTACGTCGGCTCCCTGAGCGGCCAGTTGTGGGCGGTCAACGGCGCGACCGGCCAGTCGGTCTGGTCCACCGACGTCGGCGCGCCGATCAACGGCCCCGACGAGCAGAACGTGTCCCAGCCGCTGACCGGGCTCGGCGCGGGCGACGGGCTCGTGGTGGTTCCGGCCACCAACCTGCTGGTGGCGTACGGGCAGTGAGCGGCAGGGGTGGTCGCCGGTTCCGGCGGCCACCCCTGGTCCCTGTCCCTCCTCGTACGACCAGCCCCGGCGACTTTGCCGGGTCTTTACAATCGGCCCCAGCGCCGCCTCGTCTTTTCAGTCGATCCGCAACACAGCCCGCCGCGTGACAGCGCGGGCGGACCGACGAAAGAGAGCGATTCCATGCGCCGAACCGTCCTGAGCGCCGTGGCCCTCGCGTGCACCGCCGTCCTGGCGAGCACCGTGCCCGCGTTCGCCGATGGGGCCACACCGTCCCCGAGCCCGACCTCCGCGCAGTCCCCGTCGGCCAGGCCCTCGACCGCGCCGCCGGCCGCCTCGCCCGCACCGACCAAGGTGGCGCAGCCGAGCCAGGTCGCCGCCGTGCCGAAGGGAGCACCGGACACCGGTGTGGCGCCGGTGGCGTCGCACTCCGGAGCCGACGGCGGCCTGATCGGCGGGGGCGCCGCCGCGGCGCTGGCCCTCGGCGGCGGGGCCTTCTTCCTCGTGCGGCGCCGGCGGGCGACCGGGGCGTGACCTCGCTCTCCAGGCGCGCGTTCGCCACCGCGGTGACGGCGTCGCTGCTCACGGGCTGCGGCGGCCACCAGGTGGGCGGCGCCGCCGCGACCACCCGCCCACCGGGCACCCGTCCCCCGAGCACGCCGCCGTCCGCGCGGCCCGCCGCGAAGTCGGTACGTGCGCTGGGGCGTTCGGTCCCGGTCCGGCTGGAGGTCCCCGCCATCGGCGTCGACACCCCGCTCATGCAGCTGGGGTTGGCCGCGGACGGCAGCGTGCAGGTCCCGCCGATCACGGCGCACGACCGGGCCGGCTGGTACCGGAACTCGCCGACGCCCGGGCAGACCGGTCCGTCGGTGATCCTGGCCCATGTCACGGTCGGCGCCTACGGGGACGGGGTCTTCCGCCACCTCGCGCGGCTGCGCCCGGGCGACCGGATCGTGACGCGCCGGAAGGACGGCACGGCACCGCGGTTCACCGTCACCGACGTCCGTACGGTCGCCAAGTCGGATTTTCCGACGAGCGCGGTCTACGGGAACGTGGACCGGCCCGAGCTGCGGCTGATCACGTGCGGCGGCCCGCGCAGCGGTGACGGCTACCTCGACAACGTGATCGTCTTCGCCGCGCTGACCTCGACGGGCTCCTGACGCGCCGCAACGGGTCCCGGGCCGCCGCCGTTCCGTACGCCGGCGGCCCGGGACCGTCCTCCCGAGAGGGCCCCCACGTGTCCGACCAGTGCCACCACGACATGGAGAGCGTTGAAACGGTCCCGCGAGAAGGCAGCGTCCGAGCTGTTCGCCGCCTTCTACCCGCGCCTCGCCGGCTGGTGCCGCCGTCTGGTCGACGACGACGAGACGGCCCACGAGATCGCCTCGGAGGCGTTCACCCGGCTGTGGGCCCGCTGGACGGCCGTGGCGGAGCCGCGCGGATTCCTCTACGTCACCGCGACCAACCTCGTCCGGGACCACTGGCGCAAACTGGAGCGCGAACGCCGGGCCGTCCGCCGGGCCACCGCGGAGGCCGCCGTCCGGCCGCCGACCGAAGCGGCCGACCCGTCGTTGCGCCTGCTCGTGCAGTCGCTGCCGGAACGGCTGCGGGTGCCGATCCTCCTGCACTACTACGCCGACCTCCCGATCCGGGAGATATCCCTGCTCACCGGCCGGAAGGAGGGGACCGTCATGTCCGACCTCCACACGGCCAGGGAACTGCTCCGCGCCCATCTGAGGAGAAGCCTTGATCACACAGTCTGACGACGGTCAGGACTTCGACCCCGACGACCCGCTCACCGTCATCCTGCGCCCCACCCCCGCCCCGCTCGGCCTGCCCCCGGGCCGGTACGAGAAGATCCGCCGCGGCGCGGCCCGCCGCCGGATGCTGCGGATCGCCGTCGGGGTCGGCCTGTCCGGCGCCGTCGCCGCCCTCGTCGTGGTGCCGCTGCGCATGACGGGGCCCGTCGAGCCCGCCGCCCCGAGGGTCCCGCTCGGCCCGCCGCCCGCGAGCAGTCCTTCGGCCGGGCCCACCTCGCCACCGGCGCCGTCGCCCGCCACCAGGCCGCCCACGAACGTCCCCACCAGCGGCCCGCCCACCGCGAAGGCCCCGCCCACGAAGCAGGTCCCGTCCACGAAGCAGGTCCCGTCCGGCGCCAACGTCTCCGCCACCCAGGCCGTACCGGCCACCCCGAGCACGTCCGCGGCGCCGCCGGCATCCGACCCCACCGGCACCTCTCCCCGGCAGTCCGGCGATCAGCCGTCGCCCCTCCCGACGGAACTGCGCCGCTGAGCCGGGGGAGCCGGACGGCGGACGGCCCGGCCCCGAACCGGGGCCAGGCCGTCGCGGGTTCCTGGATGGTGCATTGGAGGGTTCCTGGACCAGTGGCTCAGCGACCGGCTCAGCGGCTCAGCAACTCAGCGGCTCAGCAGGCGCCGAGGTCCTGCCAGACACCCCATTCGCCGGTGGTGCCGGGCTCTTCCCCCTGCGTCCACCACTTCGCCTGCCAGGTGTGGCCGTTCCACGCGACCGTCTCACCGCCGGTGTAGACCTGCGAGGAGCTCCAGGAGCCCGCGGTGCAGGTCGCGCCTCCGGTGCTCCCGCCGGTGGTGGTCCCGCCGGTCGTCGTCCCGCCCGTGGTGCTGCCGCCGGTCGTGGTCCCGCCGGTGGTGGTCCCGCCGGTCGTCGTGCCACCCGTGGTGCTGCCGCCGGTCGTGGTCCCGCCCGAGTTGCCCGCGAACGGCAGGAACGCGTCGGTGAACGCCAGGCTGCTCTGGCTGATCTCGGTGCAGGTGGGAAGGGAGTTGGCGCTGCCGCTGCACGGCTGGTCGCGGTTGATCGACCAGAACGCCAGCCGGGCGACGCCGTGTTGCGCGGCGAAGCTCTCCACGGTCTGGGCGTCCGCGAGGGTGAACGTGGACCCGTCGTCGTTCTTGCCGATCATCGGGGTGATGCCCAGATTGCCGTAGCCGTAGCTGGAGTCGACGGACTGCATCTGGGCCAGCGTGGCCTCGGCGGCGGAGACCGAGCCCTGGCCCATCTCGGTGCCGGTGCCCGAGTAGAAGTCCATGGTCATGATGTTGACCACGTCGATCTTGACGCCCGCGTTCTTGGCGGCCTTGATGATGTTCACACCGTCGCCGGTCAGCCCGCTGGCCAGGACCGGCAGCGTGACGGAGAACTTGAGGCTGGGGTTGGACGCCTTGAGGTCCTTCATCGCCTGCATCTGCCGTGCCACCGAGGCGGTGTCGGCGATCGCCGCGCCTTCGATGTCGAAGTCCAGCTGGGTGACGCCGTAGTCGTTGATGAGGGCCTGGTAGCCGGCGTCGATGGAGCTCTGCGTGGAGCAGGTCCAGGCGAGCGGCAGGCCGCTCGCCCCGCCGGACGAGATGATGACGGAGGCGCCCTCGGACTTCGCCTTGGCGATCAGCGGGTCGGTGAAGGAGTCGGCACCGATCGGAAGGGTGTCGCCCCAGATCTGGTTGCAGCCGCTGCCGAGCACGAAGGCCGCGGTGTACGCCTTGAGCCCGTGTCCGGTGATGGCGGTGTCGAGCATGCCCTCCTGGCTGTTCGACATGTCGACGTAGGGAGCCACGGAGTAGGTGTCGGCGGCCGGCGCCACCGCGGCGTTGCCCGCGGGGGCCAGGGCCATGACCGCGCCGGCGGTCGCGAGCGAGAGCGCGGCGGCGGAAGCCGCCCATTTCGCAAAGCGCATGGAAGCACCTCAAGCGTGAAGTGGTGGGGGGAGCCTGCGGGTTGGGGGGAACGTGCGTCTCAAGCCTGATTGGTACGTACCAAACCGCGCGGACGCCCGCCGCGTCAAGAGGACTAGACCAACTTTCCGCGGCCCTTTCCCGTTCCCCCTCCTGTCCCCCGCACCTCTTTCACCGCCAGTGGTACTCGCTGACCGCGCCGCCGGAGACGGTGACGGTGCCGTGCGGGATGCCGGGGCTTCTCCAGACGGTGTACTCGCCCTCCTCCAGGGACGAGAGGACCAGGCAGTGCAGGGTGCGATCCGGCAGGTGGCGCGGGCGGACCGCGGCATGGGTGCGGCGGGTGGGATCGGTGGTCGGGCTGACCGTCCACGGCGCGCTCGCCGCGGTGCGCCCCGGCAGCAGCAGCCCGGGCGCCTTCGTCCGGCTGGCCGGGGCGATGATGCTGCACCTGTACCGGA
>NZ_JBFBIV010000193.1:0-5304 GCF_040702025.1 Streptomyces sp. NPDC088194
GCGGGGCGTGCCGGTCCCGGCCGGGGGGGGCCGCGGCGTCCCCGCGCCCCCGCCACAGGCGTGATGAGGGTCGGTCAGGAGCAGGTGACCTGGGCGTCGGCCCAGTCCGCGTGGTCGCTGTCGTTGCCGTCGCCGCCGTCGGTGACGATCAGCTGGACCTGCTGGGCGCCGGTGACGTCGGCGCTGAGCGGCTTGGGTCCGTCGGAGTTCTTCAGCACTCCGCTGTCGGCGACCTGCTTGCCGTCGGCGTTCACCTCGAACTCGACGGTGCCCTTGCCGTTCTTCTCGTCGTCGACGCCGACGGTCGCGGTGACCTTGGAGCAGCCGCCGCCGAGGTAGTAGGTGATGGTGCTCGGCGCGTTGGTGCCCAGGCCCTTGGCGAAGACGGTGCCGCCGATGGTGATCGGTTTGCCGTCGCCGGCCGCGGTCTCACCGTTGCTCTCGTCCTTCTCGACCGGCCCCCACCCGTTGGTGGCGGTGACCCAGTCCAGGTCGCTGAGGTAGCTGGTGCCGGACGGCGGCGGCACCTCGACGGTGACGCTGCCCGCCAGGGGCACGGTGACCTGCTTGCGGCCGAGCGGCTGGTCGTAACTGACCGTGCCGGACAGGGCGTAGGAGCCCGGCTTGGTCCCGGCCGGCACGGTGACCTTCCACGGCGTGCTGAACGTACGGCCCTTGGGCAGCAGCAGGCCGCGGGTGGCGCCGGCGGCCTTCACCGTCCAGCCGGCCGGGCCGTTGAGGGTGACGCCGACCCCGGTGGCGGGCAGCGCGCCGAGGTTGGTGGCGTAGCTGTCGACCGTCGCGCTCTTGCCGGGCTCGATGTGGTCGGGCGCGTGGGAGACGCCGGTGTCGAGCAGCGCCGGGTCGAGCAGGGCGGCCGCGCCGGCGGTGGCGCTGCCGCTCACCCGCAGCAGCACGGTGCCGTGCGCGGGCACGGTCGCGGCCAGGGTGCCGGCGCTGTCGTAGTCGGTGTGGCTCCACAGGTCGCGCACGGCGTAACTGCCGCGCTGCGGCAGGCCGGCGGCCTTGGCGGTGGTGGAGATGTGCTGGGCGGCGTCGGAGGAGTTGAACAGGGCCACGGCCCGGTCGCCGTTGGCCAGCTTCTTGCTCAGGACGTACGCGCCGCCGCTGGAGGAGACCACGGTGGCCGCCGAGCCCAGCGGGTCCTGGTTGAGCGCGATGACGTCCTTGTTGCCGAGGATCGCCAGCGTCTCCGGGGTGGCCTTGCGCAGGTCGGTGCCGATGAGCAGCGGCGAGTCCATGATCGACCACAGCGAGAAGTGGCTGCGGTACTCCGTGTCGGTCATCCCGCCGTTGCCGACCTCCAGCATGTCCGGGTCGTTCCAGTGACCCGGTCCCGAGTCGGCGCCCAGCGGCATGTTCGCCTTGGCGATGCCCAGCATGCTCGACCAGGAGTCGTTGATGTCGCCCGTGGTGCGCCAGGAGTTGCCGACGTCGCCGGCCCACTCCCACGGGTTCTGGTCGCCCCACTCGCACAGCGAGTAGACGATCGGGCGGCCGGTCGCCTTGAGCGCGTCACGCATCGCGGTGTAGCGCTTGACGTAGTCGGCGCGGGTGCCGTCGCTCTGGTTGTTGCAGTTGTCGTACTTGAGGTAGTCCACGCCCCAGTCCGCGAACGACTGCGCGTCGGTGGTCTCGTGGCCGAGGCTGCCCGGGTATCCGGCGCAGGTGGCGGTGCCGGCGTCCTCGTAGATGCCGAGCTTGAGGCCCTTGGAGTGCACGTAGTCGGCGGTGCCCTTGATCCCGTCGGGGAACTTCGCCGGGTCCGGGACGAGCCGTCCGTCGGCGTCGCGGGTGTGCGTCTGCCAGCAGTCGTCGATGTTGACGTAGGTGTAGCCGTCGTCCTTCAGCCCGGAGCTGACCAGGTAGTCGGCGGTCTGCTCGATGAGCTGCTCGCTGACGTTGCAGCCGAAGGAGTTCCAGTCGTTGAAGCCCATCGGCGGCGTCAGCGCGAGGCCGTTGTCGAGTGCGGAGGCGGGCGCCGCGGCGACGGCCACTTCCGCGGTCACGGCCACGGCACCGAGGCCACCGGCCCACAGCGCGCCGGCGGTCGCACAGGCGATCAGCCTGCGGACGGATCTTGGCATAGAAGTTCCTCTGCTCGCGGTGTCGATGAACCGAACTGAACAGGACCGACCCGGTCGGCCCTTGGAGCGTGCGCAATTGTGCCGATCGTCCGGCTGACGGCGGCTGTTGCGCAGACAATTCAACGTAATGAAACAGAGTCGAGCATTTTCTTTCGCGGCCACACCGTAGGAGCCGTGACGCGGCTTTGACAAGAGCCGTGCAGCGGGCAATCAACGCGGCCCCGGCGCGGCGCGGGTGGCGCGCGGGCCGGAAAAACGTAAGGGCCCGGGGAGCACCCGGGCCCGTACGTCGTACGCCTTACGCTGTCTGCCTTACGTCATATGCCTTACCGGCGTTGCCGTCACGAGGACGCCGCCGCGACGGAGAGCAGCACGTCCACGAGGCGGTCCGCCGCGTCGGGGCGGCCGTGGGCGCGGGCGCGTTCGGCCATCGCGGCGCGGCGCGCGGGGTCGGTCAGCAGCGGGCCGGCCGCGCCCAGCAGGCGGTCGGCGGTGACCTCGCCGATGAGCGCGACGGCGGCGCCGGACTCCTCCAAGTGCCGTGCGTTGTGCGCCTGTTCGTTGCCCGCGGAGGTGGCGAGCGGGATGAAGACGGCCGGCTTGCCGAGGGCGGTCAGCTCCGCGAGGGTGCCGGCGCCGCTGCGGGAGACCACGAGGTCGGCGAGCGCGAGGACATCGGGGAGTTCGGGGCCGACGAAACCCGTCAGGTGGTAGCGGGCCGTCAACTGCGGGTGCAGCGAGGCCACATGGCGGCGCAGGTCGTCCACGTTGGCCGGGCCGCACTGGTGGATGACGTTCGCCCGCTCCAGCAGCCAGGGCAGCGCGTCGCGCACCACGTCGTTGATCTGCTGCGAGCCCTGCGCGCCGCCGGTGACGTACACCGTGGGCAGGCGCCGGTCGAAGCCGTACAGGTTCAGCGCGTCGATCGCCTTGTCCGGGTGGCCGGAGAGCACCTCGGGGCGGATCGGGTTGCCGGTCACCACCGCGAGGGGGCGCAACTGCTCGGGCAGCAGGGCGAGCGAGGAGTCGGAGGACAGCGCGATCCGGGCGGCGGAGCCGGCCAGTTTGCGGTTGGCCAGGCCCAGCCGCACCGTCTGCTCGTGCAGCACCAGCGGGCGCTTGCACATGCGCGTGGCCAGGCCCGCGGGCACCGCGACGTAGCCGCCGGTGGCGAGCACCACGTCCGGCCGGAACCCGGAGACGATCTTCCGGGCCTGCGCGACACCGAGCGGCACCCGGGCCATGTCCCGCATGTTGGCCGGCGACGCCATCTTCAGCGGGTTGCTGGAGCGGCGGATCTTGCCGGTGACGACCGTGTTGAACGCGATGCCCTCGGCCGGGGCGACCCGCGCCTCCAGCCCCTCCTCGGTGCCGATCCACAGGACGTCGAGCGATCCGCCGCCGGCCGCCAGCCGGGCCTGGAGGGTACGGATCGCGGTGAGCGCGGGATACGTGTGTCCACCGGTGCCGCCTCCGGTGACGATCAGCCGGAAGGAGGACGGGACGGGTGGCATGGCAGAGGCATTGTTCACGCGCGCACACTATCGACTGCGGGCACGCCACGGGCGCCACGGTACGGGCGGGCGGCATGGTAAGGGAGCCACGCCACGGGCAACGCGGTACGGACGGCACGGCACGGTACGGGGACGGCGTGCGCGCGTGCGGGCCCCCTTCCGTCCTCCGGCGGCAATACGCTGCCCGGCATGGAAGCGACGCTGACCCTCAACTACCCGGCCCCGATAGCGGCGGGACACGAGATCGAGGTGACCGAGTTCGCCGACACGCGGCCGGAGAAGAAGCGCAGCAGGTGGTACCCGGCGTGGGACCAGCCCTTCCGGCACCCGGTGATCCTCGACGTCACGACCGGCATCCGGTACATGAACCACATGCACGTCCACCGCGGGGACAACGGCGGCAACAGCTTCGCCCCGAACGACTACCCGCTCGAACCCCGCACGGACCTCCCGGTCAGGCGCGTCTACCGGGCCCGGGTGAAGGCGTGCGCGCTGGTGATGGTGGAAGGGCTCGACCAGCAGCACACGAAGCTCGTCGTCGACGTGCTCGGCCCGGTGGTCCCGGGCGGCCCGGGCGCGAGTGGCGCGGGCGGCCCGAGGGGTGAGCCGGAGGACCGCCGCCCCCACTAGCCGGGCTCGCTCTCCTGCCGCTCCACCTGCTGCTCCTGCTGCTGCTGTTGCTGCGACGGGGGCCGCCAGGGCAGGTCGGCGGGGTCCAGGTGGGTCAGCTCGTCGAGGGTCGGGGCGCCCACCGCGGACAGGCGCTCGGCCTGGTTCTCCATCATCGACTCGAACAGGTTGCGCGCGTCACGGGCGTTACCGGGCGTGTCCCCGCCGGCCTGCCGCTCGAAGTACGCGAGCAGGTGCCGTCGCACGGCGTCGTCGAGGACGTACCGGGCTCGGGAGGCGGTGAGTTCGACGATGCGCAGCAGCTCGGCCGGGGAGTAGGGCGGGAACTCGATGGTGCGCGAGAAGCGCGAGCTCAGCCCGGGGTTGGCGGCCAGGAACTGCCCCATCTCCGCGGTGTAGCCGGCGGCGATCACCACCACGTCGTCGCGGTGGTCCTCCATCAGCTTGACCAGCTCGTCGATCGCCTCCTGGCCGAAGTCGGAGTTGGCGCCGAAGGTGCGCGCCAGGGCGTACGCCTCGTCGATGAACAGCACGCCGCCACGGGCCGCCAGGAACGCCTCACGGGTCTTCGGCCCGGTGTGCCCGAGGTACTTGCCGACGAGGTCGCTGCGGGCCACCTCGTGGACGGCGCCGTCGGCGAGCACGCCGAGCGAGGCGAGGACGCGGCCGTAGAGGCGGGCGACCGTGGTCTTGCCGGTGCCGGGCGGGCCGGAGAAGACGAGGTGGCGGCTGAGCGGCGGGGTCGGCAGGCCGACGGCGCGCCGCTGCTCGGCCAGCCGGATGATGTTCACCTGGGTGCGCACCTGGCGCTTCACCGGTTCGAGGCCGATGAGTTCGGCGAGCTCGGCCATCGGGTCGCCGGGGTCGGCGGGGGCCGCGGCACGGGCAGGGGCGCCCGGGTCGCTGGTGTCTCCGGCGCCGGCCGCCGGCGCGGGGCGGCGCGGGGCGGCCCGGGGGCCCGCGCGGCCGCGCGACGGGCCCGGTGTCGGCGGAGGTCCTCCTCCGCAGGGCGCTAGTCAAGGCGAATCCTCGGGTCGAGCACGCCGTAGAGC
>NZ_JBFBIV010000194.1:0-5249 GCF_040702025.1 Streptomyces sp. NPDC088194
ACATGGACGTCGCCATCGACTCCCCGGACTTCGCACCCGGCCGGGTGCGGCTCAGGGAACTCGGAGACGCGTAGGGCGAGTTGGTGGGGGTGGTGGGTTCCGGACAGGTGGGGAAGGGAACGCAGGGTCGAGTGGGGGCGCTTGGCCGTCTGGTGGTGGGCGTCTGTCTTGCTGCTGCCGCGGCCGCGTGCGGCGGTACGGGAGCGGGGAGCGGGCATTCGCCCCGTCCGTCCGCTTCGGCGTCGATGGACCCCGGACCGGAGTGCGAGGGGGGCGGCGCCGCCAAAGGGCTGCACCTGTTCAGCCAGGCCGCGACAGCGCTGCCGGGCGGAACGAGTGTGACGTACGCCGAAGGACACGCGGACGGCACCCACCGCACCGCGGAGTTGACGACCGGCTCCACTCGGCTGACGGTGGAGCCCGCGCAGCGAGTCGACCTGGGCGGCCACACGTACACCGTCGCTCAGATCTGCACCTACCGCGTCGTGCTGACCGGTCCTGGGCTGCACGCGCCCACCGAACGGGGAGAGAAGATGACCGACTGGCCGATGACCCGGGACGGCATGCTGTCGCTGGCCTGGCACACGCCCAACAGCAGTACCGGGGGCGACCAGGTGGTCGTCACCGACATCGAGTCCGGCCCGCTGCGGTGCGCCGTCCACGTCGTGCACGACAGCCGACCGGCTGGCACCTTCCGCGACGTGCCGGTCGGCGGCACGATCGAGTTCGCCGGCCGGCTATGGAAGGTCGCGTCCATCGACACCGGAAACATGGCTGTCTCCGTCGCCTCAAGAGACTTCAAGCCGGGCCATGTCACGCTCAAGGAACTCGGAGACGCGTAGGGCGGGTTGGTGGTGGGGGCCGGACAGGTGGGGAAGGGAACGCACGGTCGGGTGGGGGCGCTTGGCCGTCTGGTGGTGGGTGGCTGTCTTGCTGCTGCCGTGGCCGCGTGCGGAGGTGCGGGAGCAGGGAGCGAGCATTCGCCCCGGCGTGCCGCTTCGGCGTCGATGGACCCCGGACCGGAGTGCGTGGGGCAGAAGGCGGCGAAGGGGCTGCACGTGTTGTTCCGCGCCAAAGCCGACCTGCCCGGAGGGGCGAAGGTTACGTACGACGCCGCGCACGCGGATGGCAGGGACCGGACCGCGGAGCTGGTGAGCGGGTCCGTCCGGCAGACGGTGAGGGCCGCGCAGAAGGTCACGCTGGCGGGACATGTGTACACCGTCGCCGAGGTATGCACCTACCGCGTCGTTCTGACCGGTTCGGGGCTGCGTGCTCCGACCGGAACGGGAGGGAAGATGTCCGACTGGCCGATGACCAACAAGGGCGTGCTGCCGTTGCTCTGGCACGTGCCGGTCAACGCGCGTGACCACAGCGGTGTCGAGAAGTCGATCGTGGTGACCGACATCGCCGACGTTCCGCTGCGGTGCGATATCAGCACCGTCATGGGCACGGACGGCGGAGGCCACTTCCGCGACGTGCCGGTCGGCGGCACGATCGAGTTCGCCGGCCGGCTGTGGCAGGTCGCGTCCATCGACGCCGGGAACATGGACGTCGCCATCGACTCCCCGGACTTCGCACCCGGCCGGGTGCGGCTCAGGGAACTCGGTGGCGCGTAGGGCGGGTTGGTGGGGGGGTGGTGGGTTCAGGACAGGTGGGGAAGGGAACGCACGGTCGAGCTATAGCACTTGACGGTCTGTTTTGTGCACGACTTCCATCAACGGGTGCAAAACGCTGAAACCGTCCGGTCGTTGGCGTTACTGTCGGTTCCGTGTTCGCTGCAGAACGTCGTCAGTTGATTCTGGAAATGGTGCGGGCTAACGGAGCGGTGTCGCTGCGGGAGCTCGCCCGGGTCGTCCAGACGTCCGAAGTGACCGTGCGCAGGGACGTACGGGCGCTGGAGGCGGAAGGACTGCTGGACCGCCGGCACGGCGGTGCGGTGCTGCCGGGTGGCTTCACCAGGGAGTCCGGCTTCCCGCAGAAATCCCATCTAGCGACCGCGGAGAAGACGGCCATCGCCGATCTCGCGGCCGGCCTCGTCGAGGAGGGCGAGGCGATCGTGGTCGGTGCTGGTACGACCACGCAGGAACTGGCCAGACGGCTGGCGCGGGTGGCCGGGCTGACCGTGGTCACCAACTCCCTGCTGGTGGCCCAGGCGCTGGCGCACGCCAACCGTGTCGAGGTGGTGATGACCGGGGGCACCTTGCGCGGCTCGAACTACGGGCTGGTCGGCAGCGGGGCCGAGCAGTCGCTGCACGGGCTGCGGGTGTCCCGGGCGTTTCTGTCCGGCGCGGGGCTGACCGCCGAGCGCGGGCTGTCGACGTCCAACATGCTCGCCGCGAGCGTGGACCGGGCGCTGGTGCAGGCCGCCTCGGAGGTGGTGGTGCTCGCCGACCACACGAAGCTCGGCGCCGACACGATGTTCCAGACCGTGCCGACCGACCAGATCACCCATCTCGTCACCGACGAGCCCGAGCCGGACGACGAGCGCGCCGGCACGGAGTTGCAGGCGCTGGCCGACCGGGGGGTGCAGGTCACCGTCGCGTCGCTGCCCGGGAGCGGGTCCAGTGCGGCGGTGGCCGCCGCGGCGGCAGCGGACGGGCTGGCGTCCGGGCGCGGGTTGCCCGGGCCGCGGCGGCACCACCCGCTGCGCGGCGCCCCGCCGTTGGGCGCGGGTCCGGTCGGCAACGGGGAGAGCCCCACGCCCCGGCTCGCCGACGTCCGCCGCCGCTGAGCCCTGGGCCCTGCGTGAGCCCTGCGCGCTGAACCCTCAGCCCTGAGCCACGCGCCCCACGCCCCTGAGCGGCTCCCCTTCCGTGAAAGGAGAGCCGCTCAGAGGCGCGGAAGGCCACCCGCTCAGCGGGACCCGGCGTGCGCGTCGGACGCGGCCGGGACCGTCGCGGCGGGACGACGCTCCCCGGCCGAAGCCACCGCCGGTGCTCCCGCCGAAGCCACCGCCGGTGCTCCCGCCGGCGACCCTGCCGACGCCTCCGCGGACGGCCTCGTACGGATGCCCTCCATCATGATGCTCATCAGCCGCTGGAAGACCCCCTTCTCCGTGGAGTCCTTCTCCGCGGCCTGCACCACCGCGTACGTCAGCTTGAGCAGGTCGCCGATGCGGATGTCCTCCCGTACCGCGCCCGCCTGCTGCGCACGGGTCAGGAGTTGCCCGCCGGACTCGCGCAACTTGAACTTGCACGCGGGCATCTGCGTGTCGGACGCCTCACCGATGGCCGCGGCCATGCCGCGGTACGCCGACGAGTGCGCCGCCATCGCGTACAGCCATGAGGTGAGGGCCTCGGTCGGGTCGTCCGCGGACATCAACTCGATGGAGCGAGCGCCGAGCGCGTCGATCTCGCGGACGAAGACCGCGTTCATCAGGCTGTATCGGTTGGGGAAGTGCCGGTAGAGCGTGCCGATGCCGACGCCCGCGTGCCGGGCGATGTCCTCCAGCGCGACATCGGTGCCGTGCACGATGAACGCCTGCCGGGCCTCTTCGAGCAACCGGTCGTAGTTGCGTTGCGCGTCTGCCCGCATCGTCGGTCCCGCCTCCACTCCGGAATATCTCGCCGAAAGCGATTGTAGTTCCGGAGGAAGCCTCCGTATAGTTTTCGGAGGAGACCTCCGTTTACTCTCTCCGCTGGAGGCTTACTCACCATGTCCACGCCCACGACGCGTGACTCCGACAGCACCAACAGCACCGGAGGAACAGACCTGACCCACAGCACCCAACAGGCCGGCAGCGCCACCACCGGTGCCGCCCCCGCCCCCACCCGGCAGCCGTCGTCCCCCGCGAGCCGCCACCCGTACCTCGTCCTCGGTGCCATCGTCGGCACCCAGCTGATGATCCTGCTCGACGCCACCGTGGTGAACGTCGCGCTGCCCGGCATCGGCACCCACCTGGGCTTCTCGGCCACCGGCATGTCGTGGGTGCTCAACGTCTACACCCTCGCCTTCGGCGGCCTGTTGCTGCTCGGCAGCCGAATAGGCGACCTGATCGGCCGCCGTACGGCGATGGTGTGGGGCGTCGCCGCCTTCACCGTCGCCTCGATCGCGGGAGGGCTGGCCAACGACGCGACCACCCTGCTGGTCGCCCGCGGCTTCCAGGGGGCCGCCGCCGCGCTGGCCGCGCCCAGCACCCTGGCCCTGATCGCCACGTCGTTCAGCGAGGGCACCGAGCGCAACCGGGCGCTGAGCGTGTTCTCGGCCGTGTCCGGCGCGGGTTCGGCGATCGGCCTGACCGCCGGCGGCATCCTCACCGACCTGGGCTCCTGGCGCTGGGTGTTCTTCATCAACGTGCCGGTCGGCGCCCTGATCATGGTGCTCGCACCGCGCTTCATCAACGAGACCGCCCGCCACCGCGGTGGCCGCTTCGACATCGCGGGCGCGCTGACCGGCACGCTCGGCATGGCCACCTTGGTGTACGGCTTCATCCGGGTCGGCGAGAGCAAGTGGACCGACGGACGGGCGCTCGCGTCGTTCGTGATCGCGGTCGCGCTGCTCGGCGCGTTCCTCGTCAACGAGACGCGGGTCGAGCGCCCGCTGGTGGTGCTGCGGCTGTTCGCCGACCGCAACCGGGCCATCGCCTACAGCGTGATGCTGCTGGTGCCGGCCGGGATGTTCGGCGTCTTCTACTTCAGCACCCAGTACCTTCAGACGTATCTGCACTTCAGCCCGTTGAAGACCGGCTTCGCGTTCCTGCCGCTGGCCGGGCCGCTCTTCGTCGCCGCGCGGCTCGCGCCGCGCATGATCGGCAGGTTCGGCGCGAAGACGGTGGTGAGCATCGGGCTGCCGATCAACCTGGCGGGCACGATCTGGATCACCCAGCTCGGCCCGACCGACGGCTACGCGGCCGGACTGCTCGGCCCGCTGATGCTGGTCGGCTTCGGGGTCGGCTGGACGATGATGCCGCTCAACACGTTCATCCTCTCCGGCGTCCAGCCCCAGGACGCGGGCTCCGCGTCCGGCCTGCTCCAGACGATGCAGCAGATCGGCGGCAGCCTCGGACTGTCGGTGCTGGTCACCGTCTTCGGTACGGTCTCCCGGCACGCGCACGGCAACGCGTTCATCAACGGCGCCACCGCCGCGTTCACCCTGGCGGCGATCTTCGTCTCGGCCGCGGTGGTGATGGTGTTCCTGCTCAAGGCGCCTCCGAAGCCGGCGCTGCGCTGAGCGGGAGCGGCGGCGCGCCGCGGGCGCGCCGCCGGGGCCCGACCGTATGACGTGCGGCGGGGGGGGGGGGGGGGGCGGGG
>NZ_JBFBIV010000195.1:0-5243 GCF_040702025.1 Streptomyces sp. NPDC088194
GACCTGGAGTTCCTGGGCCGTACCGACGACCAGGTCAAGGTCCGCGGGTTCCGGATCGAACCCGGCGAGATCGAGGCGGCGCTCGCCGAACACCCGCACGTCGCCCGGGCCGCCGTGATCGTCCGGCAGGATCGGCCGCAGGACCCCCGTCTGGTCGCCTACCTGCAGCCCGCCACCGGGGCGGAACTCCGGACGGAGGACCTGCGGGCGCACCTGCGCGAGCGGCTGCCGGACTACATGGTGCCGGCCGCGTTCGTCTCTCTCGACACCCTGCCGCTGAACACCAGCGGCAAACTGGACCGGCGCGCCCTGCCCGCGCCCGAGTCCACCGCGACGCGGGCCGGCCGGGCACCGCACACTCCTCAGGAACAGGTGCTGGCTGGGCTGTTCGCCGAGGTGCTGGGCCTGCCGCAGGTCGGTGTCGACGAGGACTTCTTCGACCTCGGCGGGCACTCCCTGCTCGCCACCCGGCTGGTCTCACGGGTCCGGTCGACCCTCGGGGTCGAACTGGAGCTGCGCGCGCTGTTCCGCACCCCGACGGTGGCCGGGCTGGCCGCCGGGCTGGGCGGCGCCGACCGGGCCCGGCTCGCCCTGGGGCGGGCGGAGCGGCCCGCGACGGTCCCGCTGTCGTCCGCGCAGCGGCGGCTGTGGTTCCTGCGCCAGTTGGAGGGCGCCGCATCGGTCTACAACATGCCGCTCGCGTGGCGGCTCTCGGGACCGCTGGACCCGGCCGCCCTGGAAGCCGCGCTGGGCGACCTCGTCGACCGGCACGAAACCCTGCGGACGGTCTTCCCGGCCGTTGACGGCGTGCCCCACCAGCAGGTGCTGGCCGCCGGTCAGGCGCGCCCGGGGCTGTCGGTCACCCCGGCCGACGAGAAGTCCCTGCCGCGACTGCTGACGTCGGCCGCGGCGCGCGGATTCGATCTGGCGGCCGAACCGCCGCTGCGCGCCGAGGTGTTCGAGGTCTCGGCGGACGAGCACGTGCTGCTCCTGGTGATGCACCACATCGCCGGTGACGGCTGGTCGCTGGGCCCGCTGGCCGCTGACCTGGCCACCGCTTACGCGGCGCGCCACCTGGGCGGGGAGCCGCAGTGGGCGCCCCTGCCGGTGCAGTACGCCGACTACACGCTGTGGCAGCGCGAGCTGCTCGGTGACGCCGCCGACCCGCGGAGCCGGTTCGCCGAGCAACTCGGCTACTGGAAGCGGCAGCTGGCCGACCTGCCGGAGCAGATCCGGCTCCCCGCCGACCGCCACCGCCCCGCGACCCCCTCCCACTCCGGCGGCCACCTGGCGATCGAGCTGGACGCCGAACTGCACGCCGGGCTCGTCCGGCTGGGCCGCGAGCACGGCGCCAGCGTGTACATGGTGCTGCAGGCCGCCCTCGCATCGCTGCTGGACAAGCTGGGTGCGGGAGACGACATCCCGGTCGGCAGCCTGATCGCCGGCCGGACCGACCAGGCGCTGGACGACCTGGTCGGGTTCTTCGTCAACACCCTGGTGCTCCGCACGGACACCAGTGGCGACCCGTCCTTCGCCGAACTGCTGGTCCGGGTCCGGGAGGGCGCCCTCGGCGCGTACGCGCACCAGGACCTGCCCTTCGAGCACGTCGTCGAGGCCCTCAACCCGGCCCGGTCACCGGCCCATCAGCCGCTGTTCCAGGTGCTGCTTGCGCTGCAGAACGTGCCCCGCACCGAGTTCGCGCTGAGCGGTCTGGCCGCCGAGGTCGTCCTGGTGCGGACACCGACGGCCATGTTCGACCTGGGCTTCCACCTGCTGGAGCGCGGCGGCACGGGCGGCCCGGCCGAGGGCATCGTCGGACGGGTCGAGTACAGCACCGACCTGTTCGATGCCGCCACGGTGGAGGCGCTGGTCGCCCGGTGGCTGCGGCTGCTGGCGGCGGTGGTCGCCGATCCGGAGCGTCCGCTGAGCCGGATCGACGTCCTCACCGCCGAGGAGCGGCACGAGCTGCTGGTCGTTCGCAACGACACCGCCGGCCCGGCCCCTGACACCACCCTGCCCGCGCTGTTCGAGGCGCGGGTCCGGGCGACCCCCGAGGCCCCGGCGCTGCTGTTCGAGGACACCGCGCTGACCTACCGCGAGCTGAACCGCCGGGCCAACCGCCTGGCCCACGCGCTCATCGCCCGTGGCGTGGGCCCGGAGCGGATCGTCGCCCTGCGGCTGCCGCGCTCGGCCGAGCTGGTGGTCGCCGTCCTCGCGGTGCTCAAGACGGGCGCGGCGTACCTGCCCGTCGACCCGGACTACCCGGCCGCGCGCATCGCGCACATGCTTCAGGACGCACGCCCGGCCGTGGTGCTCGACGACCTCGCGGCCGTCACACCGGCCGGGGAGCTGCCGGAGCACGATCCGGCCGTTCCGGTGGACACCCGGCACCCGGCCTACGCCATCTACACCTCCGGTTCCACTGGCCGGCCCAAGGCCGTGGTGATGCCCGCCGCCGGGCTGCTGAACCTGCTGGCGTGGCACCACCGGACCGTCGGTGGCGAACCCGGCACGCGCACCGCCCAGTTCACCGCGATCAGCTTCGACGTCTCGGTGCAGGAGATGCTGTCCGCGCTGCTGTACGGCAAGACCCTGGTGGTGCCGACCGAGGAACAGCGCCGCAGCGCCGAACTGTTCGCCCGCTGGCTCGACCGCCACCGGGTCGAGGAGCTGTTCGCGCCGAACCTGGTGGTCGAGGCGCTGGCCGAAGCCGCCGAGGAGGCCGGGCTCGACCTGCCGCACCTGCGGCTGGTCGCGCAGGCCGGAGAGGCGATGCGGCTGGGCGCTGCCGTGCGCCGCTTCCAGGCCGGCCGGCCGGGGCGGATGCTGCACAACCACTACGGGCCGGCCGAAACCCATGTGATCACCGCCTACGCGCTGCCGGCCGACCCGGCCGACTGCCCGCTGCCGGTGCCGATCGGCCGTCCGATCGCGAACTGCCGGGCGTACGTGCTGGATTCGGCACTGCGACCGGTGGCCCCCGGCGTGCTGGGCGAGCTGTACCTGGCCGGCGCGGGTCTGGCCCGCGGTTACCTGAACCGGCCCGGGCTGAGCGCCGGGCGCTTCGTCGCTGACCCGTACGGCCTCGCCGGCACGCGGATGTACCGCACCGGCGACCTGGTGCGCTGGCGTGCCGACGGTGAGTTGGAGTTCGCCGGCCGGAGCGATCACCAGATCAAGGTCCGAGGATTCCGGATCGAACCGGGCGAGGTCGAGGCCGAGCTGACCGCGCACCCGGGCGTCGCCCAGGTCGCGGTGCTCGCCCGGGAGGACCGGATCGTCGCCTACGTCGTCCCCTCGGACGGGGCCGGGGCGACCGCCGCGACGCTCGGGGCGCACCTGCGCGATCGGGTGCCGGAGTACATGGTGCCGTCCGCGTTCGTGCTGCTGGACGCGCTGCCGTTGACGCCGAACGGGAAGCTGGACCGGGCGGCGCTGCCCGCGCCGGAGCCGGGTACGACCGTCGCCGGCCGGGCGCCGCGCACACCGCAGGAGCAGATCCTCTGCGAGCTGTTCGCCGAGGTGCTGGGCCTCGCCCGGGTCGGTGTCGACGAGGACTTCTTCGAGCTGGGCGGTCACTCGCTGCTGGCCACCCGGCTGGTCTCACGGGTCCGGGCCACCCTCGGGGTCGAACTGGAGCTGCGCGTCCTGTTCCGGACTCCGACGCCTGCCGGACTGGCGGCCGCGCTGCATCACGCCGGCACCGCGCGGCAGGCCCTGGTGCCACGGCCCCGCCGCGAACCGATGCCGCTGTCGTTCGCCCAGCGCCGGCTCTGGTTCCTCCAGCAGTTCGGGGCGCCGAGCGCCACCTACCACTTGCCGCTGGCGCTGCGGCTGTCCGGCGACCTCGACCGGGACGCACTGAGCGCCGCGCTCGTGGACATGGTGGCCCGGCACGAGACCCTGCGCACGGTCTTCCCGCACACCGCCGGAATCCCGCACCAGCGGGTGCTGGACACCGCCGAGGTCGCCGTTCCGCTGAGCGTGCGCCCGGCCGGCGAGGCGGAGCTGCCCGCCCTGCTGCGTGAGGCGGCGGTGCGCGACTTCGACCTGACCTCGGAAGTACCCCTGCGGGCGGAGCTGTTCGCGGTCGCGCCGGACGAGCACGTGCTGCTGCTGGTCATGCACCACATCGTCGGGGACGGCTGGTCCATGGGCCCGCTGGCCCGTGACCTGGCCGCCGCGTACACCACCCGGCAGGGCGGCGGGGCACCCGCGTGGCCACCGCTCCCGGTGACGTACGGCGACTACACCCTGTGGCAGCACGAGATCCTGGGTGACGAGCAGGACCCCGACAGCGTGTTCGCCCGCCAGGTCGCCTACTGGACGCGGGCGCTGGCCGGGTTGCCCGAGCAGCTGCGACTGCCCGCCGACCGGCCGCGCCCGGCCGCCATGTCGTACCGCGGCGACGTGCTGGAACTCCGGCTCGACCGGGAACTGCACGTGGCGCTGGTGGAGTTGGCGCGGCGTACCGGGTCGAGTCTGTTCATGGTGCTGCAGGCGGCGTTGGCGGCTTTGTACACGCGGTTGGGTGCGGGTACGGACATCGCGATCGGGAGTCCGATCGCGGGGCGTACGGACGAGGCGCTGGACGATCTGGTGGGGTTCTTCGTCAACACGCTGGTGCTGCGTACGGACACGAGTGGTGATCCGAGTTTCGTCGAGTTGCTCGGCCGGGTGCGGGAGACGGCGCTGTCGGCGTACGCGCACCAGGACGTGCCGTTCGAGCACCTGGTGGAGGCGCTGAACCCGTCCCGCTCGCTGTCCCACCACCCGCTGTTCCAGACCGGTCTGGTCGTGCAGAACGCGCCGGGTGGCGACTTCGAACTGCCGGGACTCCAGGTCTCCGGGGTCGCGGTGCTCACGGGGACCGCGCGGCTCGACCTGACCTTCGGGTTCGCGGAGGAGTACGGGCCCGAAGGCGCGCCGGCCGGAATCGGCGGTGGGGTCGAGTACAGCACCGACCTGTTCGACCGCTCGACGGTCGAGGCCCTGGCCGCGCGGTGGATCAGGCTGCTGACCGCGGTCGCCGCCGCACCCGACCGGCCGATCGGCGGGATCGACCTGCTGTCCGCCGAGGAACGCAGCGAGCTGCTGCCCGCCGTCGGGGACGCAGCGGCCGGGGCGAGCCTGCCCGAGCTGTTCGCGGCGCGGGTGGCGGCGGTGCCGGACGCGGTGGCGGTTGTCTGTGGGGGGACGGAGTTGACGTATCGTCAGCTCGATGTGCGGGCGAACCGGTTCGC
>NZ_JBFBIV010000196.1:0-5194 GCF_040702025.1 Streptomyces sp. NPDC088194
CGCGATCTGGCACAACCGCACCACAGGCCAACCAATCACCCGCTCACTGATCGCCTACGACCACTGACCGACCCACATCGGAACTACTCGTCTAGCTGTCTCCTCTACCACTGCGGCGGCGGTCTCTCGGCGGCGCCCAAGCATAGATCGACATAGCTCCGAGGATGGTCACCGGAACCACGACAGTGAGCCTCAGTTGGACACGCTCGGAGATGTTCTCCATCCTCCAACGCGCTTTCCCCATGGAGAGTTCGCAGGTGCCCACCGGGTTGGACGCCGGCTCGCCGTTCATGCTCTTGGTCATGGAGGCAGGACACTGCGTCTCGGGGTGGTCCGTCAAATCCCACGTACAAACCACAGATACCGAGCAGTCAAACCGATCAGAACCGAAAGCCCCTGACCGTTTTGCTACCTACGCCCTGTCGGAGATGATCTCCCCATGCCGCGTAGACCCCGCCCCCCGTGCTCGATACCCGGGTGCCCGGAGTTGACCACGGGTGGGCGCTGTCTGGTTCATGGGCGGGAGGCGACCCGAGAGCGAGTCACGCAGGGCAGCAGCTCGTATGGGCGACGCTGGCCGAACGTCCGTAAGCGATACCTGTACGCGCGTCCCTGGTGCCTGCTGTGCGGGCGCACCGCGAAGGTCGCGGACCATTTCCCCACCAGTCGGCGGCCGCTCCCATGATCTGATCGATGACGAGTGCCGTTCTGTCGGCTCCAATGGCCCATAACGAACGGCCAGGCAGCGGGCAGACAAGAGGGCGGAGGGGGGCGACCTAATAGCGTGCCGGCGCGACGGACGCAGATTGAGCTGGTGCCGGACAAGCGAGCCCTGCCATGAAAAGTCCCTGATAAGGGGCTCGCCGACTCGACAGACGCCGCTGCCGGCGCGGCGGACATACGTGCGTCTCGTGAACGAGCTAATGAGGACGAGCACGCCAAGCGTCAGTGAGTGCCCGCTGGATCTCGGCGCGTTCGGCGACGTCCGTAGCCAGCTCTTGCTCACTTACGGGGACTCTTTGGCGCATGACCTTCATGACCTGCTCTAGCTTTTCGGTATACGATGGCAGACTCCTGCCGTTTAGCCATTCGTTGAGAGTGCTGCGCGTGACAGCGGATTCCTCGGGCATGCGAGCTTCTACCCACCGCATGGGCGGGCTTCCCGCCTGGGTGTAGTAGCTGCGGAAGAGATTAAAGAACCGCTCCTCCTCCGGCAGGTTCGCTCGACGTTTGGCCGCGCTCCCTCGGAACTGAGACATCGCGTACTCAAGGGAATTGGTAGGGCGTGCGGGCCGCTGCACCGGCCCTTCTGGCTGGTCGGTCGTGCGCAACAGCCTAGGATCAGCAACTCGAGGGACCGGTACCGGCTGCCCTTTGGACGGCCCGAATGTTCGCTCGGCAACGGCTTCCGTCCAAGCTCTCAACGTTTCCTCGACCATGCGGCGGCGCCTGTCCGCGTCGTCTTGCTCCGGGAAGAGATGTTCCACCAGAGCTCGTACCAAGTCACGATTTGGCAATTGTGGGCCGCGGAGAGCCTTGTGCCACGTCTGGCGCGACCAACCCGACTCCTTGCTCAGAAGCGCGAGCGATTTATCTCCCTGGTTCAGAACGTGTCGCTGCATCAGTTCGAAGAACGCATACTGCGGCCCCGCCGGGACCTGCGGGCTACCGACTCGGCGCTTCATACACGCATCCCCCACGTTCAGTCTCGTCAACGACTTATCCCGTTCCTGTCACCAACTTATCCCGCAGAAGGACATTCGTGACTAGGGCGTTCGGCGATGCAGTAGAACGGACTACGTCAGACACCACCGGACACCGCCGGACACGTAGGCTCCCGGCTACACACCTGAGCCTCGTGGCCCGACGGTGTCCTGACCTGAAAGCGAGCAGCATGCGCACCTTCCGGCGCTTCCACTGTGCCTTAGTTGCAGTGCTCAAGGCCAGACATCGAGGATGGGTCTCGGTTCTCGTGACCGCAGCGGCCTTCACGGTCGGCGCATCGGTCCCCCAGGACCGGGTGCTTGGCGGGGCAACTGTCGCCGCTGTCGCAGTCGCGTTGACACAACTACTGCTCTACATCGCGGACCACCGAGAGAGGGACGGAGGCAGCGACGCCACCCCGGCGGACAGGGAGTAACCCCATCCTGCTGCCAACCGTTGTCCTGATCCTTGTCCTGTGAGCTGACGGCAGGCACCGTTCGCTGCTGTACGCGCACGGCGACACCTCCACCGTAGAGATCATCGCGCACGCCGCCTGAGGGTCACCGGTCTCAGTTCTGGTCTCATTCGCCGGCGTCCAGCGGCGTCCGGCCACTCGTCCGCCGACCAGTCCACCGCAGGTCAGTACGCATCCGTCCATCGGCGATCAACAACGTGACCCGTTGGAAAGCGTGTTGGGGGCAACCCCTCACGAGTTCGAATCTCGTATCCTCCGCTGCTAGAAGGCCCGAGCCGCTTCGTCGGCTCGGGTCTTCTGCGTCCACAGTCTCAACCAATGCCCGCGGGGCTCTCGGAGGTCGATCCTCCTCCATCCTTGGCCACCTCCCAGATGAGACCACTGACCCGCTCGGCCACGTCGCGGAGGATGCCGGCGGTCACGTGCTGGTAGCGGGCAGCCATGGCGGTGGACGACCAGTCCCATAATCTGCATCACGACCCGCTCAGGGACGCTGAATATGAGTGGCGCCGTGCGGACCGTGCGCCTGGCGTCATGGAGCCGCGAGGCCCGACCACCGGCAGGCCCATCGCCCGGTGTTCGGACCACTGGCGACAGACCCTGCCCGCGCCAGGGTGCCAACGCCCGGTTGAGGCGAACCCGGTACCCGGTCGACGGCCGGTAGTCCCTATGAACTGCGCGGATTCTCGGCGAAGGTGTAGCCGTGATCGGCTGCCAGCCGACTGGAGCTGGAGACATCGAGAAAGTGCAGCAGGCGCATCGCCTGAGCCCTCCTCTCTCTCCACCCGGGCATCGACCCAAGCTGGAAAAGAAGGAAGCCGACGACCAAGACCGTGACAAGATGATGACTTGCGATCACTCACAGTTCATTCATCTAATCCAGCAGCCAGAGCGGGGCGTTGATGGACGAGCGTGACGACAGCCCGACCGTTGAGCAGTCCGCCGAGTCGTTCGCAGCGCAGGTCTCCTACTGGCGCGGGATGCACACCTTTCCAAGCGAGGGCTCGTCCGCAAGTTGAGCTTCGACCCATCATCTGTGAGCCATATGGTGTCCGGCCGGCACAAGCCAACCGAGGACTTCGGGCGCCGCTCGGAGGTGCCCCTCAAAACGGGCAAGGCCATCTGGATGAACTGGCTGGACCAAGAAGCCGCCACGAGCCGAGCGGCCACAGCTCCGCCAGCCCCGCGCCGCCCCGAAGCTCTGGAAGTCGTGCTCGCGTTCCCCACCGAGCTCAACCCACCGCACGCGGGGCACCACCCCCGTTCCCGTAGAGCAGTACCGACAGACAGGTCAGACTGGGCCTATGAGCCGTGAGCGCCATGGAGGACCAACCAAGGGCGTTCAGCGCAACGGCTGAAGGAGCCCCGCAACCACAGCATGCTCGTGAAGGGAAGTGCATGAACAGGGAATCGAGAAGCACTGTCCAGAAGGCGCTACAGCCCAGCTCGCCGGTCTCATTCACCCGGGCCAGTCACGAACACATCCAGCCCATGTTCGATGTGACGCAGGTGCTGTGCACAAGCTCAGTAGCTATGGGCTCATGGGACGTGCCCCCCTACGGCTACCTTCGCAACATCATCCTGGACGTGCAGGCGACCAGCGGTACGGGTACCGACGTCACAACTTCCGAGGACTCACCGTGGAATGTCATCTCGGAGATCGCGCTCCTCGATGTCAATGGCACCCCGGTGGTCGGACCTTTGGATGGCTACGACCTCTACCTCATTAACAAGTGGGGTGGGGCAACCGGTGAAAATTCAGACCCGAAGGCGTCACCTATGTATTCGGCGGTGGCATCTGCCAGCGGAAACTTTCGATTCTGTGTGCGCATTCCCGTGGAACTCTCATCCCATGACGCCCTGGGCGCACTACCAAATATGAATTCCGCCTCCCCGTGGAAGCTGCGCATAACCCTGGCTTCCGGCTCAACACTCTACGACACCGCCCCGAGCATCCTCCCGACTGTGCGGATTCGCGCACACGTGGAGGCGTGGGGCCAGCCCCTGCAGACGACTATCGTGCAGAACCCTCCGGCGATCGGCACCACATCGTATTGGTCCAAGAGCATCATCAATCTCGGCAGTGGCGTCAACACCTTACGCCTGCCGCGAATGGGTGCGCTCATTCGTAAGCTGCTGTTCGTATACCGCGACAGTAGTGGCTCCCGAGCCAACGGTGCCGGCCTCTTCCCAGACCCTTGCTCGATCCACCTGGACACGCTTCTACTCAAGACGTACGGCCGTGACGTGTGGCGTCACGAAATGTATCGAAAGACGAACTACTACCAGGCGGCAGAGTGCACGAACGGCCTCGATAACGGGGTTTTCGTAGAGGGCTACGGTTGCGACTTCGACGGCAAGATCGACGCCGAGCCACGGGACCAGTATCTCAGTACCACGCAGTCCACGCGTTACGAACTCTCCGGTTCGTTCACGGGAGCTGGTGTTTTGACCATCCTTACGAACGATGTGACGGTCCCTTCCGAATTTTTCGTGGGCTGATACCAAGGGACAGTTTACGAACCTCGACTCTGCAACGACCGGGGTTCTTATCGCGATCGGCGACTCGGTGATCCGTCAATCTGCTCATGAGCAGGTTCCATGCCGACGGTTGGCCGGCGAGGGCGGCCAAGGGTCCCAACTTCCGCAGCGCGCATCGGCCAGCGCCTCACCGTCTCCGACATTACGACCCGCCGCGCCATCGACGATGCCACCGTCCTGTGCCATTCCATCGTTCAGGCATTCTCCAGTGCCGTTGCCGGCGCCCAGATCCCACTCTGACCAGGGAGCAGTACGCCGTTCGGCAGTTGCAGTTCCAGTTGCGTTCACCCTCGTTCAGCACGGTCCGAGCGTCAGCTGCCGAGCTAATCCGTCGCAGGTCAGAACGCAGACGGACCTACCTGAACCCCAGGACGAACAGTTGGAAAGCGTGTTGGGGGCAACCCCTCACGAGTTCGAATCTCGTATCCTCCGCCAGTGCCTCACCGGGCACGACGTCGATGGCCCCCACTGCTC
>NZ_JBFBIV010000197.1:1737-3464 GCF_040702025.1 Streptomyces sp. NPDC088194
CATAGTGGACGCGAGCATCTGTGGCCAAGTTTTTAAGGGCGCACGGTGGATGCCTTGGCACCAGGAACCGATGAAGGACGTGGGAGGCCGCGATAGGCCCCGGGGAGCTGTCAACCGAGCTGTGATCCGGGGGTGTCCGAATGGGGAAACCCGGCAGTCGTCATGGGCTGTCACCCATGCCTGAACACATAGGGCATGTGGAGGGAACGCGGGGAAGTGAAACATCTCAGTACCCGCAGGAAGAGAAAACAACCGTGATTCCGGGAGTAGTGGCGAGCGAAACCGGATGAGGCCAAACCGTATGCGTGTGATACCCGGCAGGGGTTGCGTGTGCGGGGTTGTGGGAGTTTCCTTGATCGGTCTGCCGGCCGGTCGGAGAGTCAGAAACCGTATGGGTAGGCGAAGGACATGCGAAAGGTCCGGCGTAGAGGGTAAGACCCCCGTAGCTGAAATCTGTACGGCTCTCTTGGAGATCACCCAAGTAGCACAGGGCCCGAGAAATCCTGTGTGAATCTGGCGGGACCACCCGTTAAGCCTAAATATTCCCTGGTGACCGATAGCGGATAGTACCGTGAGGGAATGGTGAAAAGTACCGCGGGAGCGGAGTGAAATAGTACCTGAAACCGTGTGCCTACAAGCCGTGGGAGCGTCGGATGTCGAGCTTGCTTGGCATCTCGTGACTGCGTGCCTTTTGAAGAATGAGCCTGCGAGTTTGCGGTGTGTTGCGAGGTTAACCCGTGTGGGGGAGCCGTAGCGAAAGCGAGTCCGAATAGGGCGTTTCAGTAGCACGCTCAAGACCCGAAGCGGAGTGATCTAGCCATGGGCAGGTTGAAGCGCGGGTAAGACCGTGTGGAGGACCGAACCCACCAGGGTTGAAAACCTGGGGGATGACCTGTGGTTAGGGGTGAAAGGCCAATCAAACTCCGTGATAGCTGGTTCTCCCCGAAATGCATTTAGGTGCAGCGTCGTGTGTTTCTTGCCGGAGGTAGAGCACTGGATAGGCGATGGGCCCTACCGGGTTACTGACCTTAGCCAAACTCCGAATGCCGGTAAGTGAGAGCGCGGCAGTGAGACTGTGGGGGATAAGCTCCATGGTCGAGAGGGAAACAGCCCAGAGCATCGACTAAGGCCCCTAAGCGTACGCTAAGTGGGAAAGGATGTGGAGTCGCAGAGACAACCAGGAGGTTGGCTTAGAAGCAGCCACCCTTGAAAGAGTGCGTAATAGCTCACTGGTCAAGTGATTCCGCGCCGACAATGTAGCGGGGCTCAAGCGTACCGCCGAAGTCGTGTCATTCACGCAATATCCCCAACGGGAGTGTGGATGGGTAGGGGAGCGTCGTGTGCCGGGTGAAGCCGCCGCGTAAGCGAGTGGTGGATGGTTCACGAGTGAGAATGCAGGCATGAGTAGCGATACAAGAGTGGGAAACTCTTGCGCCGATTGACTAAGGGTTCCTGGGTCAAGCTGATCTGCCCAGGGTAAGTCGGGACCTAAGGCGAGGCCGACAGGCGTAGTCGATGGACAACCGGTTGATATTCCGGTACCCGCTTTGAAACGCCCAGTACTGAACCGAGCGATGCTAAGGCCGTGAAGCCGCCTCTGATCTCTTCGGAGTGAGGGGGAGTGGTGGAGCCGCTGAACCGGACTTGTAGTAGGTAAGCGATGGGGTGACGCAGGAAGGTAGTCCAGCCCGGGCGGTGGTTGTCCCGGGGTAAGGGTGTAGGACGTC
>NZ_JBFBIV010000197.1:3561-4812 GCF_040702025.1 Streptomyces sp. NPDC088194
CCGGTGATCATCTTTACGGTGTGAGCTGGGGGTGGCCGCAGAGACCAGCGAGAAGCGACTGTTTACTAAAAACACAGGTCCGTGCGAAGCCGTAAGGCGATGTATACGGACTGACGCCTGCCCGGTGCTGGAACGTTAAGGGGACCGGTTAGTCACACTTCGGTGTGGCGAAGCTGAGAACTTAAGCGCCAGTAAACGGCGGTGGTAACTATAACCATCCTAAGGTAGCGAAATTCCTTGTCGGGTAAGTTCCGACCTGCACGAATGGCGTAACGACTTCTCGACTGTCTCAACCATAGGCCCGGTGAAATTGCACTACGAGTAAAGATGCTCGTTTCGCGCAGCAGGACGGAAAGACCCCGGGACCTTTACTATAGCTTGATATTGGTGTTCGGTTCGGCTTGTGTAGGATAGGTGGGAGACTTTGATATCGCGGCGCCAGCCGTGGTGGAGTCGTCGTTGAAATACCACTCTGGTCGTGCTGGATGTCTAACCTCGGTCCGTGATCCGGATCAGGGACAGTGTCTGGTGGGTAGTTTAACTGGGGCGGTTGCCTCCTAAAGGGTAACGGAGGCGCCCAAAGGTTCCCTCAGCCTGGTTGGCAATCAGGTGTTGAGTGTAAGTGCACAAGGGAGCTTGACTGTGAGACTGACGGGTCGAGCAGGTACGAAAGTAGGGACTAGTGATCCGGCGGTGGCTTGTGGAAGCGCCGTCGCTCAACGGATAAAAGGTACCCCGGGGATAACAGGCTGATCTTCCCCAAGAGTCCATATCGACGGGATGGTTTGGCACCTCGATGTCGGCTCGTCGCATCCTGGGGCTGGAGTCGGTCCCAAGGGTTGGGCTGTTCGCCCATTAAAGCGGTACGCGAGCTGGGTTTAGAACGTCGTGAGACAGTTCGGTCCCTATCCGCTGCGCGCGTTGGAGTCTTGAGAAGGGCTGTCCCTAGTACGAGAGGACCGGGACGGACGAACCTCTGGTGTGCCAGTTGTCCTGCCAAGGGCATGGCTGGTTGGCTACGTTCGGGAGGGATAACCGCTGAAAGCATCTAAGCGGGAAGCCTGCTTCGAGATGAGGGCTCCCACCCACTTGATGGGGTAAGGCTCCCAGTAGACGACTGGGTTGATAGGCCGGATGTGGAAGCCTCGTGAGGGGTGGAGCTGACCGGTACTAATAGGCCGAGGGCTTGTCCATGTGTGCTCGCGTCCACTGTGTAGTTCTGAAACAACCAGCAACCACACACCCCTAGCC
>NZ_JBFBIV010000198.1:0-4700 GCF_040702025.1 Streptomyces sp. NPDC088194
TCGGGTCGTTCGGCGTTGGTGTTCACGGGGCAGGGTGCGCAGCGGTTGGGGATGGGGCGGGAGTTGTGCGGGGCGTTTCCGGTGTTCGCGGCGGCGTTCGATGAGGCGGTGGCGGAGTTGGATCGCCATCTCGGGTTTTTGTTGCGGGAGGTGCTCTGGGGTTCGGATGCGGGCCGGGTGAATGACACGGTTGTGGCGCAGGCGGGGTTGTTCGCGTTCGAGGTGGCGTTGTTCCGGTTGGTCGAATCGTGGGGGATACGGCCGGAGTTCGTGGTGGGTCACTCGATTGGTGAGGTGGCGGCTGCGTGTGTGGCCGGGGTGTGGTCGGTCGAGGACGCGGCGCGGGTGGTGGCGGCGCGGGGGCGGTTGATGCAGGCGTTGGCGGCGGGCGGGGCGATGGTGGCGATCGGGGTCTCCGAGGCGGCCATTCGCAAGGAACTGCCGGAAGGTGTCTCCATCGCTGCGGTGAACGGTCCCTCGTCGGTGGTGGTGTCCGGCGTGGAGGACGCGGTGCTTGCGCTGGCGGACGTATTCGAGCGGCAGGGGTGCCGTACGAGTCGGCTTCGGGTGAGCCACGCGTTCCATTCCGCCCTGATGGAGCCGATGTTGGCCGAGTTCGGGGAAGTACTGGCGGGGCTGTCGTTCGCGGCGCCGCAGATCCCGGTCGTGTCGAACGTGACGGGCGCCCTCGCGACAGCCGAGGACCTGTGCACCCCCGACTACTGGGTGCGCCACGTTCGAGAGGCGGTGCGGTTCGCGGACGGCGTCAGCTGGTTGGCGGGTGAAGGGGTGTCGCGGTGGGTCGAGATCGGACCGGACGCGGTGTTGTCCGGGATGCTCGCCCCCTGCCTCGACGCCGCCACCGAAGAGGACACCGCACCCGACACCGCTGAATCCGCAGCCACCAACGCGACCGTCTCCGTGAGCAGTTCGGCGGTCATCGTGCCGCTGGTGCGCCGTGATCGCCCCGAGGCGGCGGAAGTCCTCACCGGGATAGGCCGGTTGTGGACCTCGGGCGTCGCCGTGGACTGGCGCAAGACCTTCACCGGCCCCGCGCCCCGGCAGGTCGTGGACCTGCCCACGTACGCCTTCCAGCGCCGGCACTTCTGGCTCGACTCCCTTGATTACTGGGCCGATCCGTGGGCTGGTGCGGCGCGAAGCGACATCGGGTCCAGCGGAGTGGAGGCGGTCGACCACCTGTTGCTGCGGGCCGTCGTGGAGCTGCCCGGTGAGAGCGGCACCGTCTTCACCGGTCGGCTGTCGCTCGCGGCGAACCCGTGGCTCGGCGACCACCAGGCGCTGGGCACCGTACTGCTGCCCGGGACGGCCTTCGTCGAGATGGCGCTGCGCGCCGGCGGTCACCTCGGATGCGACACGGTGGAGGAACTGACCCTGCAGTCACCCCTGTTGCTGCCGGAGAGCGGCGACGTCGTGCTGCGCGTCGCCGTCGGCGCGGCGGATGCCACCGGAGCCCGGCCCGTACGGGTGCACTCGCGGGTCGGCGACGGGGACGAGCCGTGGGTGCTGCACGCCGAGGGAGCCGTCACCGGCACCCCCTCCGTACGACCCGCCGCCGACCTCGAACAGTGGCCGCCGAACGGTGCCACCCCCATCGACCTGGTGGGCTTCTACGACGGTCTGGCCGAGCGCGGATACGGCTACGGCCCGGTGTTCCGCTGCCTGACAGCGGCCTGGCGGCGCGGCGACGACCTGTTCGCGGAGGTCGAACTCGCCCCCGAGGCCGTCGACGACGCCCCGCGCACCGGGGTCCACCCGGCGCTGCTCGACGCGGCCCTCCACGCCACGCTCCTCGGCGGTGGCGGCGGTGGCGGCGGTGGCGGCGGTGGCGGCGACGACGGTGCGGCGGACAGGAGCGACGGAGAACAGGCCGGTCCCATGGTGCCGTTCGCGTGGAGCGGTGTCGCCCTCCACGCCACCGGACCGACCGCGCTGCGGATACGTGTCCGCACCAACGCCAACGGGGACGCCGGCTCCCGCGGCTCCATCGAACTACTCGCCACGGATGGCGCCGGCGCGCCCGTACTGTCCGTCGCCTCCATCGTCTCCAGGCAGGTCACCGCGACGCAGCTCGCCGGCCGGCGCGACGCGCACCCCTACCGCGTGACCTGGTCGGCCGGTCACCGCACCGCCACGACACCGGGGCGCCACGAGGACACCGGCCAGGCGCCCGGCGCCGACTGGGCTCTGGTCGGTGCGCCGACCACCGAGACAGCGACGCGGTTGCGGGCCGCGGGCATCGCCGTCCATCCGAACATCGCCGCACTCGCCGCGGCCGTCGACGCAGGGCTGCCCGCGCCTGCGGTCGTCCTCCTGCCGTGCGCCCCCGACGAGCCGGCCACCGACGTCGTCGCCGAGGCCCACTCCACCCTGCACGAGGTGTTCGAGGCGATGCGGGCCTGGCTGGCCGACGAGCGGTTCGCAGGCACCCGATGCTGCGTCGTCACCCGGAACGCCGTGGCCGTGGACGGTACCGCGGACCCCGCCTCCCTGACCTCGGCCGCCGTCCGCGGCCTGACACGCGCCGCGCAGGGCGAGCACCCGGACCGCCTCGTGCTGATCGACCTCGACGGCACCGACGCCTCCTACCGTGCGCTGCCCGCCGCCGTCGCGAGCGACGAACCCGAAGTCGCCCTGCGTGCGGGCGAGATGCTGATCCCGCGACTGGTGAGCGCGCCCTCCGCGGAACGCCCGCCCGTCGCGTTCGCTCCCGACGGCACGGTCCTCGTCACCGGCGGCACCGGCGGGCTCGGTGCGCTCGTGGCCCGGCACCTGGTGACCGAGCACGGCGTGCGGCACCTGCTGCTCACCAGTCGCCGGGGCGCCGAGGCCCCGGGCGCGGCCGAACTGCGCGACGCGCTGGGCGCGTTGGGCGCGGACGTGGTGATCGCCGCCTGCGACGTGGCGGACCGCGCGCAGATCGCGGCCGTCATCGACGGCATCCCGGACGGGCACCCGCTGACCGGCGTGGTGCACGCCGCGGGTGTCCTGGACGACGGCGTGCTCTCCTCGCTGACCGCGGAGCGGATCGACCGCGTCATGGCGCCGAAGGCGGACGCCGCCTGGCACCTCCACGAACTCACCCGCGACGCCGACCTGGCCGCCTTCGTTCTCTTCTCCTCCGCCGCCGGAACCCTCGGCGCCGCCGGGCAGGCGAACTACGCGGCGGCGAACGTCTTCCTCGACGCGCTCGCCGAGCACCGCAGGGCCGCCGGACTGCCCGCGGTGTCCATGGCCTGGGGCCTGTGGGCCACGGACACCGGCATGGGCGGCGGACTCGACGCGACCGCCGTCCGGCGGCTGCGACGCCAGGGGTTCCCGCCCATGTCGCCGGAGGAGGGGCTCGCGTACTTCGACGCGGCCCTGCGCTCCGATGCCGCGCTGCTCATGCTGTTGAGGCTCGACCTCGCCGCCCTACGGGCCCAGGTCGCGTCCGCCGGAGTCGACGCGCTCCCGCCTCTGCTGCGCGGCCTGGTGCCCGCGCCGTTGCGCCGGGCGGGCGGCAGGGGAACCCAGGACGGTTCCGCACTCGCCGCACGGCTCACCGCGCTCCCCGAGCGGGACCGCACGGCCTTCCTGCTGGGCGAGGTACGCGCGCAGGTCGCCTACGTGCTCGGGCACGCGTCCCCCGAAGCGATCGAACCGGACCGCGCGTTCGGCGAGTTGGGCTTCGACTCGCTGAGCGCCGTCGAGCTGCGCAACGTGCTCAACACCGAGACCGGTCTGCGCCTGCCGGCCACCCTCGTCTTCGACTACCCGTCCGCCGCGGCGGTCGCCGCGTTCCTGCTGGGCGAGCTGACCGGCTCGACCGACACCGTGGACGCCGGAGCGGTGGCGTTCCGTACGCAGGTGGACGATGACGACCCGATCGTGATTGTCGGGATGGCGTGCCGGTATCCGGGTGGAGTCTCCTCGCCGGAGGATTTGTGGCAACTGGTGTCCGATGGCGTGGATGCGATATCGGAGTTTCCGACCAACCGGAGTTGGAACACGGAGGAGTTGTACGACCCGACGGGTGAGCGGGCGAATACCACGTACACGATGCACGGTGGATTCCTGCATGACGCGGGGGAGTTCGATCCGGCGTTCTTCGGGATCAGTCCGAATGAGGCGTTGGTGATGGACCCGCAGCAGCGGTTGTTGCTGGAGGTGTCGTGGGAGGCGTTGGAGCGGGCGGGTATCGACCCGGCGTCGTTGCGGGGAAGTGCGACGGGTGTGTTCGCCGGGATGATGTACCACGACTACGCGAACAACAACAACACCGGTTCCATCGCCTCGGGTCGGATCTCCTACACCTTCGGCCTGGAAGGGCCCGCGATCACGTTTGACACGGCGTGCTCGTCGTCTTTGGTCGCGCTTCATTCCGCTGTGCAGGCGTTGCGTTCGGGTGAGTGCTCGCTCGCGCTGGTGGGTGGGGTGGCGGTGATGGCGACTCCGGACGTGTTCGTGGAGTTCAGCCGTCAGCGCGGATTGTCGCGTGACGGTCGGTGCCGTTCGTTCTCGGAGGGGGCGGATGGTACCGGGTGGGGCGAGGGTGCGGGAATGCTGGTGGTGGAGCGGCTTTCCGATGCCCGGCGGGGTGGGCATTCGGTGTTGGCGGTGGTGCGGGGTTCCGCGGTGAATCAGGATGGGGCGAGTAATGGGTTGACGGCGCCGAATGGTCCGGCGCAGCAGCGGGTGAT
>NZ_JBFBIV010000199.1:0-4598 GCF_040702025.1 Streptomyces sp. NPDC088194
TTGGAAAGCGTGTTGGGGGCAACCCCTCACGAGTTCGAATCTCGTATCCTCCGCCAGTGCCTCACCGGGCACGACGTCGAAGGGACCCCAACTACGCGAGGGGGTCCAACTACGATCGCAGACGCAGTTTCAGTTAACGGCTCGGAGCCCCGGCGCCGGGGGTCGAGCTAGGAGCTAGAGCCGCCTCCGGAGAGGACCGCGCGGGCTCGAGCCAGCGCGTCCGGCCACGTCCTTCCGTAAAGCGAGATGGCCACGAGCAAGATCCCCGCCGACGCCGCCGGCACTCGCGCACCTTCCGGCAGTCGCAGCGCAGCTGGGAGCCACGTCACGAAGGGGGCTGCGAAGCGTTCGCTGATGGTGTGCAGAAGCCGAGCGATCTCGGCGCGAGCGGTTGGCGGATCTCAAGCCGTGCCTCGGTGACTCGCAAGGCAGAGACGATCAATCCGGCGTGCTTCCGGAGGGCCCCCTTTCCCGGTAAGAAGCGAAGGGGACCGTGCTACGCCACGAGTAGGCACGACGCACCACCTTCTTCACCGTCGCAAGCCAGAAGCTCAACTCCGAGAGGGCGGTATGAGACTTTGTGCCCGATTATTCGTTTCGTGTGGGACGAGCGGGCAGGTCGTGACGACGTCGGTCGGCTGCGGCCGGGGCTGGGTGAACAAGCCTGGCTCGGTCTCCGTCAGGATTCCGAGGTCGGCCAGGCGCGTACCGGCCCTGATGGCCCTGACCGAGGGATGCGCGGCCTTCCACGCGGCGATCACCGGCTCGACCAGCGCCCACCGCTCGTCGCTCACATCGCTCCTGTAGGGCTTGCGCTCGCTCACGACGTCCAGCCCAACACGCCCATGTCCACCGACCGGCCGGGATTCCACACCGCCACACGTTCAGGTGACGACAAAACTCCTATTAACTCTCATTCCGCCCTCTGAATTGACGGATGATCTCCAGATCGGGGCATGGAACCCCGCCGTGCCCGAGGGCACGGCGGGCGGATTTCCGCGGACTCCGGGAGGGAAATCAGGCGGCGCCCTCAAGCAGCCAGACGCTGCAGGCATTCAGCTGGTCAGCGCCCTCGAAGCGGGCGACCGTGACACCCATGTCGTACATGCCGTTGGGGTCGGTGGCGCTGCTCACCCAGTCCCCGGCCGTGCCGTTGCCGGACGTGACGGAATGCCACTGGTACAGGGTGGTGGTGGCCAGGCCCGGGCCCTTGCTCATGAAGCGGATCTGCACATGGTGGCCGTCGGCCAACGTGTCCTTGAGCTCGATTTCGACGTTGAGCTTGGTGACGCCGGGTGCCCAGTTGGACGCGTAGACAAAGCCGTCGGCTCCGGTCGTGCCGCAGCCCACCTCCATGGCGGACGCGGACGCCGGGGTGGCGCCGAGCACCACGGACGCCATGACGGCGACGGCGCCGAACACCGATGCCTTGGTGATCCTTTTCATGAGATTCCCCTCCCTGGTGATCTGACGATCGAGAGAAGTGAACTCGTACGTGATTGCCGCGTCAAGCCCGAAATGACCGCTGGGCAGGAATACGTCGCACGCCACAACGGGACACGCACGCACGGGAATTGGGCCATCACCAGCCGTTGCGCAAAAGGAATCCCGGATTCAGCTTGAACGCGATGGTCCGATGCGTAGACGTAAACCCATGACGTTCCTGTCGTGGCTGCCGTTCATCCGGGCTTGGACGGAGTCGCCGGCGCCGTCTCGCCTGGAGCGGGCACGCTCACTGCTGAGGCGGCCGACGGACACGTACGGCATCTCACCAGCAGAGTGGGCAAGGCTCGCCGATTTGGTCAAGGAGCGTGAGGCGGCAACGACCGTCATCGTGGCCTCGTGGCTGTTGCCAGGGCTCATGGCCATGGCCGCATGCGTTCCCTTGTTCCCACCGCTTGGGCCTGTCCCGATGCCTGTGTTCGTGCTGTTCTGGCTCCAGGCCTGGGTTTCTACGTCCTGACGCCGTCTCCGCGATCATCGTTCCGGCGCCGGCCGCCCCGGCGATTGCACTGGTGAGGCGATTCGGCGCGCCAGGGCACCCCTTGCTCGAACCATCGCCACCACCCCCTCCGTCCGAGAGCGTCCCTCCGTAGACCCACGCTCCTGGCAGCTTGCATCCACGACGCCATGGCCGACATGGCGGACGGCCACATAGGCAACGAGGCACTCATCCGCTCGATGTTCAGCAGGAACGGGCCGAAGCCGGAGCCTCCCCCGCGCTCCGCCGGGGGAGATCTGCAGTGAGCGTCGCCGACGAGGCCAAGAAGATCGTCATGAAACTGACCGGCATGTGGTGGCCGGACGCCGACGAAGGCGGCCTGCGGGATGCGGCCACCGCATGGCGGACCTTCGCCGACGACGTCGAGACACTCACCGCCGCCGCGAACACCACCGCCCGCACCCTGATCGAGAACAACACCGGCAAGGCCATCTCCGCTTTCGACGACCCCTTCTGGCGCCGCTACTACTACGGCGGCCGCGGCTGGCTCCAGGACATGATCGACAGCGCCCGTGACCTGGCCACCGCCCTCGACCAGTACGCCGACAGCGTCCACAGCGCGGTGACGCAGTTAGAGCACAAGCTGGAGATCGTCGGCGGAACCATCGTCGCCGGCACCGCCCTCGCCTTCTTCACCGCAGGACTCACCGAAGCCGCCGCAGCCGCCGCCACCGCAGAAGTCCTCGACCTGTCCGCCGCCCTGGGCGTGGCCGTCTCCACCGAGGTCGCCACGATCATCGGCACCACCCTGGTCACCGCCGCCATCGCCGGCGTCGAATCGATCACCGTCGACCTCGCCGTCACGCAACCCATCGCGATGGCCACCGGCGAGAGCAGCGGCCTCAACCTCGACGAGGCGACCGACGCAGCGCTCTACGGGGCCGTCTTCGGCGGCGGTGTCGGCGCGGCCGGCAGCACGATCAAAACCGTCGCCCAGAACGGGGGCTTGCAAGGCCTGCTAGACAGCCTCCACCTCCCGGACTTCCAACCCGGCCTGGCCCTCCCCAGCGGCCCCGCAGCCGGCCTCGACGACCTCGGGATGCTGATGCGAACCGGGGAGGGCGGCGCCGGACCTGGCAAGGGCCCTTTTCCCGTTTCCGAGTCGGTAAAGGGGCCTGCGAAAGGTAAATCACTGCGGCTACCGAACAAACGACACACCATTTCTGGCGCAGCGTCCGGGAATATCGACAAGGAAAACACGGTGATCTTGCGCGGGTGCGAGCAGCAAGTCAATCAGGACATCGCCGACATCGCGGCAGGGCGGGCGGAGTTCCGCGCTAAGACCAATCTCTATGAAATCAACGGACGCACATACAGGGTGAAAGATACGGGTACAGTATTTCCCTGCAGCGGTACAGGTCTCGTCGAACTCGACCGGAACGAGTACGCGGCACTCCAGCAAATATCCAAAGCCAAAGGAAATGCTGAATCCGTGCAGGCATTTGTGAAAGATCCGCGCTTCATCAACAATCCGGAAGCTATCCAGAAAGCCCAGGCAGTTTATGATGGGACGTACTGATGACCTACAACCTGCTCGTCACCGAACCGCTGAGCAACAGAGTCGTCGCCGAAGCACTGGCCGAGTGCTTCGGGGTCCCCGTGAGCGATGTCGACGTGGCTGACGAGAAAACCGACCAGAACACGCGGCACTGGGACGCGATGGTGCTCTGCGGGACGGAAACCCTCCGGGGTGATGTGCGGACGTCCCTGGACATCTACGTCAGGGACAGTGTTCAGCCGCAGCCGAGTGAGCCGGAACTCGCCGCCGCGCTCGCGCGGGTGCTTGGTCACTCGGTCCTCTACCCGGCGGAGGAGTTTCTGCAGGGCGTCCCCAGTGTCGCGGCGGCTGACGGTACGGTCACCCGTGCCCGGCTGCTCGACCCGGGCGAGGACCCGGACGATGAAACGGCCGGCTACAAGGTCGATGCCGTCGAGGCCCCTGTTGCCGACCTGCCGAACGCCCAGGTCACCCGACTTCCCGAAATCGTGCGAGAACAGCGGAAGCCTACTCCGATCAGCGACCGGTTCGACACGTCTCTGGACGCCCTGGGAACGGGCCGAACTGACGACATCTGCGCCCAGTACCGGACGGCCGCAGACCGCTTGGGGGCGTGGGAACAGCTCGTACAGACGATGGCGGACGGTTGGGATCCCGCGGGTTGGTACCCAGCAGACCTGTACGTGCAAAACCTCACGACACGGGACGACTTGGAGGCCCTGCAGCAGCAGCTCACCGATCAGCCGGCGGAGTTGCTGGAGGCCGCGGTGGACCTGGTGGACCGGGAGTTCATCAAGCTGACCGTCCCCGATCCCGCCTGGTACCTGGACCTCAGGACCCAGGGACTGGACGTCCCCGACCCGCACGACGCGACCTGGTGGTGGGACCGCCGCCCCGACCCCCTCCCCTGGTAACCCCACGGCGCCACCCGACATGGCAGAGAACCGTGGCCGTCGTATAGGTGGGCGGAAAGCGGCTTATGCCCCGGGTCGGCGAGTGGGCCGCACATGGGTCGCGACCCCGAACGTCGATGGGCCCCCCAGCGAGCAGTGGGGGGCCACCACCTAGTTGCCCGGGGTGGACAGGGGGGGGAAACGA
>NZ_JBFBIV010000200.1:0-4061 GCF_040702025.1 Streptomyces sp. NPDC088194
TACGCCACCTCGCAACGGTGAGCGAAAGCCGCGTTGCACTGCTCTTTAACAATTTATCAGACAATCTGTGTAGGCACTCAAAGTGACATGGATTCTTAATGTCTTCGGACAATAAATGAATACCAAGTCTCTGAGTGAACATACGTAATTCATTACGAAGTTTAATTCACGAGCATCAAACTTAAATTGAAGAGTTTGATCATGGCTCAGATTGAACGCTGGCGGCAGGCCTAACACATGCAAGTCGAACGGTAGCACAGAGAGCTTGCTCTCGGGTGACGAGTGGCGGACGGGTGAGTAATGTCTGGGAAACTGCCTGATGGAGGGGGATAACTACTGGAAACGGTAGCTAATACCGCATAACGTCGCAAGACCAAAGAGGGGGACCTTCGGGCCTCTTGCCATCAGATGTGCCCAGATGGGATTAGCTAGTAGGTGGGGTAACGGCTCACCTAGGCGACGATCCCTAGCTGGTCTGAGAGGATGACCAGCCACACTGGAACTGAGACACGGTCCAGACTCCTACGGGAGGCAGCAGTGGGGAATATTGCACAATGGGCGCAAGCCTGATGCAGCCATGCCGCGTGTATGAAGAAGGCCTTCGGGTTGTAAAGTACTTTCAGCGGGGAGGAAGGTGTTGTGGTTAATAACCACAGCAATTGACGTTACCCGCAGAAGAAGCACCGGCTAACTCCGTGCCAGCAGCCGCGGTAATACGGAGGGTGCAAGCGTTAATCGGAATTACTGGGCGTAAAGCGCACGCAGGCGGTCTGTCAAGTCGGATGTGAAATCCCCGGGCTCAACCTGGGAACTGCATTCGAAACTGGCAGGCTAGAGTCTTGTAGAGGGGGGTAGAATTCCAGGTGTAGCGGTGAAATGCGTAGAGATCTGGAGGAATACCGGTGGCGAAGGCGGCCCCCTGGACAAAGACTGACGCTCAGGTGCGAAAGCGTGGGGAGCAAACAGGATTAGATACCCTGGTAGTCCACGCCGTAAACGATGTCGACTTGGAGGTTGTGCCCTTGAGGCGTGGCTTCCGGAGCTAACGCGTTAAGTCGACCGCCTGGGGAGTACGGCCGCAAGGTTAAAACTCAAATGAATTGACGGGGGCCCGCACAAGCGGTGGAGCATGTGGTTTAATTCGATGCAACGCGAAGAACCTTACCTACTCTTGACATCCAGAGAACTTAGCAGAGATGCTTTGGTGCCTTCGGGAACTCTGAGACAGGTGCTGCATGGCTGTCGTCAGCTCGTGTTGTGAAATGTTGGGTTAAGTCCCGCAACGAGCGCAACCCTTATCCTTTGTTGCCAGCGGTTAGGCCGGGAACTCAAAGGAGACTGCCAGTGATAAACTGGAGGAAGGTGGGGATGACGTCAAGTCATCATGGCCCTTACGAGTAGGGCTACACACGTGCTACAATGGCGCATACAAAGAGAAGCGACCTCGCGAGAGCAAGCGGACCTCATAAAGTGCGTCGTAGTCCGGATTGGAGTCTGCAACTCGACTCCATGAAGTCGGAATCGCTAGTAATCGTAGATCAGAATGCTACGGTGAATACGTTCCCGGGCCTTGTACACACCGCCCGTCACACCATGGGAGTGGGTTGCAAAAGAAGTAGGTAGCTTAACCTTCGGGAGGGCGCTTACCACTTTGTGATTCATGACTGGGGTGAAGTCGTAACAAGGTAACCGTAGGGGAACCTGCGGTTGGATCACCTCCTTACCTTAAAGAACCTGCCTTTGTAGTACTCACACAGATTGTCTGATGAAAAGTAAATAGCAAGGCGTCTTGCGATTGAGACTTCAGTGTCCCCTTCGTCTAGAGGCCCAGGACACCGCCCTTTCACGGCGGTAACAGGGGTTCGAATCCCCTAGGGGACGCCACTTGCTGGTTCGTGAGTGAAAGTCACCTGCCGTCATATCTCAAAACTGACTTGCGAGTCATGTTTGAGATATTTGCTCTTTAAAAATCTGGATCAAGCTGAAAATTGAAACGACACACAGTTAATGTGTGTTCGAGTCTCTCAAATTTTCGCAAACCGATGATGAATCGAAAGAAACATCTTCGGGTTGTGAGGTTAAGCGACTAAGCGTACACGGTGGATGCCCTGGCAGTCAGAGGCGATGAAGGACGTGCTAATCTGCGAAAAGCGCCGGCGAGGTGATATGAACCTTTGACCCGGCGATGTCCGAATGGGGAAACCCAGTGTGTTCCGACACACTATCGTTAACTGAATACATAGGTTAACGAGGCGAACCGGGGGAACTGAAACATCTAAGTACCCCGAGGAAAAGAAATCAACCGAGATTCCCCCAGTAGCGGCGAGCGAACGGGGAGCAGCCCGGAGTCTGAATCAGCTTGTGTGTTAGTGGAACGGTCTGGAAAGTCCGACGGTACAGGGTGATAGTCCCGTACACGAAAATGCACAGGTTGTGAACTCGAAGAGTAGGGCGGGACACGTGGTATCCTGTCTGAATATGGGGGGACCATCCTCCAAGGCTAAATACTCCTGACTGACCGATAGTGAACCAGTACCGTGAGGGAAAGGCGAAAAGAACCCCGGCGAGGGGAGTGAAAAAGAACCTGAAACCGTGTACGTACAAGCAGTGGGAGCCTCTTTATGGGGTGACTGCGTACCTTTTGTATAATGGGTCAGCGACTTATATTCTGTAGCAAGGTTAACCGAATAGGGGAGCCGAAGGGAAACCGAGTCTTAACTGGGCGTTAAGTTGCAGGGTATAGACCCGAAACCCGGTGATCTAGCCATGGGCAGGTTGAAGGTTGGGTAACACTAACTGGAGGACCGAACCGACTAATGTTGAAAAATTAGCGGATGACCTGTGGCTGGGGGTGAAAGGCCAATCAAACCGGGAGATAGCTGGTTCTCCCCGAAAGCTATTTAGGTAGCGCCTCGTGAACTCATCTTCGGGGGTAGAGCACTGTTTCGGCTAGGGGGCCATCCCGGCTTACCAACCCGATGCAAACTACGAATACCGAAGAATGTTATCACGGGAGACACACGGCGGGTGCTAACGTCCGTCGTGAAGAGGGAAACAACCCAGACCGCCAGCTAAGGTCCCAAAGTCATGGTTAAGTGGGAAACGATGTGGGAAGGCACAGACAGCCAGGATGTTGGCTTAGAAGCAGCCATCATTTAAAGAAAGCGTAATAGCTCACTGGTCGAGTCGGCCTGCGCGGAAGATGTAACGGGGCTAAACCATGCACCGAAGCTGCGGCAGCGACACTATGTGTTGTTGGGTAGGGGAGCGTTCTGTAAGCCGTTGAAGGTGGCCTGTGAGGGTTGCTGGAGGTATCAGAAGTGCGAATGCTGACATAAGTAACGATAAAGCGGGTGAAAAGCCCGCTCGCCGGAAGACCAAGGGTTCCTGTCCAACGTTAATCGGGGCAGGGTGAGTCGACCCCTAAGGCGAGGCCGAAAGGCGTAGTCGATGGGAAACAGGTTAATATTCCTGTACTTGGTGTTACTGCGAAGGGGGGACGGAGAAGGCTATGTTAGCCGGGCGACGGTTGTCCCGGTTTAAGCATGTAGGCGGAGGTTCCAGGTAAATCCGGTACCTTTTAACGCTGAGGTGTGATGACGAGGCACTACGGTGCTGAAGTAACAAATGCCCTGCTTCCAGGAAAAGCCTCTAAGCATCAGGTAACATCAAATCGTACCCCAAACCGACACAGGTGGTCAGGTAGAGAATACCAAGGCGCTTGAGAGAACTCGGGTGAAGGAACTAGGCAAAATGGTGCCGTAACTTCGGGAGAAGGCACGCTGATATGTAGGTGAAGCCCCTGCGGGTGGAGCTGAAATCAGTCGAAGATACCAGCTGGCTGCAACTGTTTATTAAAAACACAGCACTGTGCAAACACGAAAGTGGACGTATACGGTGTGACGCCTGCCCGGTGCCGGAAGGTTAATTGATGGGGTTAGCGGTAACGCGAAGCTCTTGATCGAAGCCCCGGTAAACGGCGGCCGTAACTATAACGGTCCTAAGGTAGCGAAATTCCTTCGCGCAGACCCGGGCACTCATGTCCGACCAGCTGCTCGACC
>NZ_JBFBIV010000201.1:0-3786 GCF_040702025.1 Streptomyces sp. NPDC088194
GCTCCGTCCAGCACCAGGTCGGCGCCGACGGTGGACGCCGCCGCGGGGGCGGCCAGGCCCGCCGCCGCGTATGCGGCTCCGCCGCCGGTCGCGGTGTGCCCGGGTTCGCTGCCGGGTGCCGCGTGTCCGGGTGTGCTGCCGGTCGCGGTGTGCCAGGGTTCGCTGCCGGGTGCCGCGTGTCCGGGTGTGCTGCCGGTCGCGGTGTGCCAGGGTTCGCTGCCGGGTGCCGCGTATCCGGGTCCGCCGCCCGGAGTCGCGTGTCCGGGTGTGCCGCTGGTCGCGGTGTGTCCGGGTCCGTTGCCGAGTGTCGCGTGTTCGGGCTGGCCGTTGGCCCCCGCGTGTCCGGGCTGGCCGCCGGCCGTGGTGTGTCCGGGTGTGCCGCTGGTCGCGGTGTGCCGGGGTCCGCTGCCAAGTGCCGCGTGGTCGGGTCCACTCCCGGTTGCCGTGGACCCGTGTTCGCTGCCGGGTGCCGCGTGTCCGGGCCGGCTGCCGGTTGCGGTGTGCCAGGGTCCGATGGTCGGTGTCGCGTGTTCGGGCTGGCCGTTGGCTCCCGCGTGTCCGGGCTGGCCGCCGTCAGGTGCAGCGTGTCCGGGTCCGCCGCCGATCGCCGCGTGTCCGGGCGCGTCGCCGGCCGCCGCGAACCGCAGCAGCGCCCAACCGACGCCGGCGGCCCCGGTGCTGAAACCACCGGTCGGCAGGGCGTCGGGTGCGTGGGCGGCGAGACGGTCGGCGCAGGCCCGCGCGACGCGGCCCGCCGCCGCAGACCCGGTGGCCCGCTGCACGGCGACCATCGCCGCCAGGCAGCCGGCGTCGCCGTCGAGGACCCCGGGCTGCGGGCTCGGACCGGCCGCGGCCGCGGCCAGGTCGACCGTCGCGGCGGCCCAGCCGGCGATCTCCGCGTCGTCCAGCAAGGTGGCGAGCCGGCTGAGCGCGTAGGCGATCCCGCCAAGGCCCGCGAAACCCGCGCCGATGGCGGGCAGGTCGGCCGGCCGGTCGGCCAGCGCGGCGAGCAGGCCCGGCAGCGGGGCCAGCGCGCGCCGCGCGACCGAGGTGTACCGCTCGGTGCCGGTGAGGTCGGCGAGCTCCGCCAGGAAGAGCGCGGTGCCGCAGTAGCCGTGCGGCAGTCCGGCGCCCAGCGGCTGGACCGCCCAGATCCGGTCGTCCAGGGGCTCCAGGCCCAGCCAGTTGACCCGCCGGCCGTCGTCCTGGGCGCTGGCCAGGATGCGGTCGGCTATGCCGCAGGCGGTCGCCAGCAGCCGCTCGGCGTCGGGCACGGTGGCGGCCGGCGGGCCGGGCGGCGCGACGGCGGCGCGCGGTCCGCCGTCGCGGCGCCGGGTCGCGAGCGTGGCGCGGATCATCCACTCCTGGTCGAAGCGGTCGGTCTCGCCCATCGCCGCGATCCGGCGCTCGGCCCGGGCCAGGCCGCACTCGGTGACCAGGCCGTCGACCGTCAGCGGGCCGACCGCCAGTTCCGTCGTACCGGGGGAGCAGGCGGCCACGGGGACGTCCCCCGCCCACAGTTCGGCCAGCTCGGCGCCGACCAGCGCGCGCAGCCCCGGGCCGCCGGCCGATTCGCGCCACAGCGTGTCGAGGAGCCGGTCCCGGTCGAGCGCGTCGCGCAGGACGTCGGGATGGGTGGACTCGTCCAGCAGGACCGCGTACGAGCGGGTGGGACGGACCACCGCCCGCGTCACATCGTGCGTGAAGCGGGCCAGCAGGCCGCCGGGGCCGGTGAGTTCCGTACGGTGGCCGGCGATCACGTCGTAGCCCGCCCGGAAGCCGGCGACGAGGGAATCCACGTGGAGGGCGGGGTCGGCTTCGGCGTCGCGCAGCAGCGGCCGGTTGGCCGAGCCGCGGAACACCCCCACGGTCCGGACCAGTTGCATCTCGTCCGTCCCGGGCGCCGACCAGCCGGTCACCTCGCCGGGCAGCGGGGTGTCCCGGTCGCCGCCGAGACCGGAGACGTCCAGCACGCCGTGCTCGCCGACCAGGAAGAACGGCAGCAGCGCGGTCCGCGCGACCGACGCCGTCAGCACCGCCTGCGCCGGGTCGCCGCCCGCCGGCCCGGACAGGTCCGGGTGGAAGAGCGTCTCCAGGTCGACCAGGACGGGCTGGTCGGCGCAGGCGATCAGGTTCTCGAAGTGCATGTCGGTGGCGCCGAGCGCGTGGATCAGGGCCAGCAGCGCGCCGAGCCGCCAGTAGAACCGGCCCACCTCGGCCGGGCCCGCGCACGGTGCGGCCGCGGCGTACTCGACCCAGCCGTAGCCCGAGCGTTCGAGCACGGCCAGATCGCGCAGATCCAGGCCGTCCAGGCGGGAGTTGAGCCAGCGGACGGTGTCGTTGAAGTGCCCGTGCACGGTGACCGGGCGGGGCTTGAACACCACCCGGGCGCCGTGTTCGAAGGACAGTACGGCGACCGCCCGTCCGCCCTGGTGGCGGTCGCCGGCGCTCATGTCCACCTGGACCAGCAGGCCGGGGTCGACGCCGCCGAGGAGACCGTCGACCACCGCGGTCCGGTCGGCGGCCAGGCGCCGCAGCAACTCGGTCCAGGCCGCCACAGCCTGATCGCAGGTCTGCGCCAGCAGCCGTGCCAGGACCGGGTACTCGGCGACCAGGGCGCGCAGTCCCGCCCGGGCCGAGGTCTGCCGGACGAAGTCGTGGAACCGGCCTTCCGGAGTGCTGCCGCGCAGCCGCTCGCGCACTCTCAGGACGTTGAGTTCGAGCACCAGGGTCCGCCGGGCGAGCTGCACGAGCGCCCGGCCCAACCCGTCGGTGAAGCAGCCGCGGAGCGCCTCCTGGTCGGTCAGCTCCGCGAGGCCGTACCGTTCGACCGCCCGCAGCAGCCGCGTGGCCGCCGTCTCGGTGAACGGCGCGAGCACCGTGGCGAAGCCCGCCGACCACGAGCCGCCGGCCGGCAGCGGCGGGTCGAGCGGAGCGCAGGCCAGCGCGTCCTCGACCGTGCCGACCCAGCCGGGCCTCTCGATCCGGCCGGCCAGGGCCGCGGGCTCCTCGGCGAGCAAGGCGCGCAGGCCGTCCTCGTCCAGCCCCCGGTCCGCCAGCCGGGCCCGCAGCAGCGCGGGCGAGGAGTAGTCGGACCGCCAACTCTCCGCCAGGCTGGGGGTGGCGGCGGATATCGGGGGCGGCGGCAGCCGCTCGGCCAAGGCCACGCCGCCGGTCCACCACGTCTGCGGATCGATCACGCCCGCGATCCTGCCATCGATGGCCCGCACCTCCTATGGGGGACGGCCCCCATATTCCGGTGCGGGCGGGGGCCGTGACCGGTGGGCGCGGTGGAATGCGGGGGGCGGTCCCCATAGGAAGCCGGTACCCGGCAGGCGACGCTCGATCCATCACGACGACGGCTCGGCACGGCCGAGCAGCACGGGTGCGGGCGGGCACGTTTCCGGTCCGGCCGCACCCGGCACCGCACCCGTGCCGACGCGGGTGCGGCCGTGCCCGGACGGCGGTGGTGCGGGTCGCGCAGGGCTCCTGCGGACCTCCGAGAGCGGGACACCGGATCGAGGTGGTGCCAGGTATGCGTGCAATGTCCGTTACCGCCCGCGCATTCATCTCAGCCGACCGCCCCGGCGCCACGGCCGTCGGCACGTACCCGAACTCCGTGGAGGCACGCCATGCGCGATGACCAAGCCCGCGAGCAGCCGGCGCAGAGCCCCGACACCGTTCAGGCCCCCGCGGCGAGCACCCACCCGGCTCGACGAGCAGCGGGCCCGCCGGATCGCGGCGGAGGTCCCCGACCCCGAGCTGCCGATGCTCACCCTCGCCGAT
>NZ_JBFBIV010000202.1:0-3743 GCF_040702025.1 Streptomyces sp. NPDC088194
GGCGCGAGCCGGTCGGGAAGGCCCCGGCCGGCGGCAGGCGCGAGCCGGTCGGGAGGGCCCCGGCCGGCGGCAGGCGCGAGCCGGTCGGGCCTACACCGGAAGATGCGGCCCGGCCCTGTCACGGACCGCGTTCCGTCAGGACTTGACGCGCTTGTTCCCGCTCCCGGCGCAGTTGACGCCGAGGGCGTCGGCCAGGGCGGTCCGTCCCGGTATGGACAACTTGCCGTAGACGCGGGTGAGATGGACCTCGACGGTGCGCGGGGTGATGTGCAGCAGGTCGGCGATGCTCCTGTTGGTCCGCCCCCGGGCGGCGTGCATGGCGACGCGGTGCTCGGTCGGCGTGAGGGCGGGCACTCCGGACGCCGGGGTGCGCCGAAGCCGTCCCCCCGCGGCGAGCAGCGATTTGCGCGCCTCGGTGGTGAGCGAACGCGCCCCCGACTCCTCGGCGAGCAGCATCCCCCGGTGCAGCGCCCGCCTGGCCTGTGCGAGAGAGCCGTTGCGCCCGTGCGCCTGGCCCGCCGCGACGAGCGAGAGCGCCAACTGGAGCCGGGCATCGGTCTGTTCGAGAAGGGCCACGGACTCGGCGAACGCGCGCTCCGCCGCCGCCCCCGAACTCACCTCCCCCAGCGAGCGCAACGACCGGCCCACCACCGCGAGATCGCCCCAGCGGCGGGCCAGTTCGACCTCCGCCTCCGCGAGCTCGCGAGCCTCCTTGTCGTTGCCGAGCTGTTTCCACGCCCGCGCGGCGAGGCTGCGCCAGTCGCTCAAGGCGGGGTTGACGATCCCCAGCGCCTCCAGCCGGTGCCCGCACTCCATCAGGTCGGCGAGTGCGCCCCGCAGGTCACCCAGGTGCAGGCGGAACATCCCCCGCACGCCCAGGGTGCTCGCGGGCAGGTCGTGGAGTCCTTGCAGGAGGTCGACGGCCCCCTCGTAGTGGCCGATCGCCCCGCGCGCCCTGGCGACCTCGGTCACCGCGACCGCACGGCAGCTCTTCACCTCGTGATGTTCGGTGGTGAGCGCCAGCGCCTGCTCCGCCTCGGCGAGCGCCACCGGAAGGTCGCCCATCCGCACCGCGATCTTGGCGCGCTGGCAAAGGGCGATCACCCGCGGGAAGAGCGCGTCCGTGGCCAGCGCTCCGGTCAGCATGTGATCGGCCCAGCGCTGTGCTTCCCGCAGATGGCCTGCCCACGTCAGTATCGTGATACATCGCAGCAGCAGCACCATCGAAGCGCTTCCGGACGGCCGCTCGCCCGCCAGCGCCCGGTGCACCAGCTCCAACGGGACATCGCAGGGCTCGGATCTGCACGCGAGATCGCCGGCGATGGAGGCGAGTAACTCCCGCTCGCCGGGGGTGACTCCGAGGTTGATGCTCAGGGTGGGACCGCCGAGCGCCTCCAGGGCCGCCGCCCGGCCCTCGGCAGGGACCGTGTGGGTCAGGGACTGCACGCTCAGGCGCAGTTCGGAGTCGCCGAGCTCGGCGAACGCCTTGTGGTCGACGTGGGCGAGCACGGTCCGGGACGGACGCAGAGCCGACTCGGCGCTGCCCGGCCGCAGGACTCGCGCGTGGGCACGTTCCACGATCGCCCCCGCCTGGAGCGCGGGATCGGAGAACAGCCGGACTGCCTCGTCGAGATGGCGGTCGGCGGCCGCGGGCGCGAAGAGCGCCTCGGCGCGGCCCAGCAGCCAGAGCACCTCCGCGCGCTCCTCGTCCGGAATCCTGTCCCGGAGGACGCGCCGCGCGTACTTGGCACACGTCTTGGGGTCGCCGGTCTTCAGGGCGTCGTCCGCGGCTTCCTTCAGCACGCTGCACGCCCACGCGTCGTCGGACATGTCGGCCTGGAGCAGGTGCTCGGCGACCTGCGCCAGCGGGGCCCCCAGATCGTTCAGCCGCCGGGCGGTCCGCATGTGCAGGGAGCGCCGCGCATCGGCGGACATGTCACGGTGGATCAGGCTCCGCAGCTCCGCACTGCTGAAGCGGTACCGGCCGGAGACGCCCGTCTCGCGAAAGATCCCCACCGGGGTGAGCTCCGCTATGAGTCCGCTGATCGCGTCCCCGTAGAGGTTGAGCATGTCCGCGATCACCGCGCAGTCGCCTTCTTCACCGAGCACCGTCGCGACCTCGGCGACCTCCCGGAGGTGGACGGGCTGGCGCAGCAGCCGGTCGGCGGCGGCCTCGGCCTCTATTCGTGCACCGCAGCGCCGTATCTGCTCGACCTGCGACGCCCGAGGGGGCACGAAGTCGGCGGTCAGGGACGCCAGCAGCTTGTCCAGGCGGGAGGGGCGCCCGCGGGACGTCTCGGCGCAGACCTGCACGAACTCGTCGTCGCACCCCTGCCCGGAGTAGGCGGCCTCCACCACTTCGCGTACGCTGTGCGACGAGAGCGGGCTGAGGGTGAGGGTGAAACACTGGTCCCGCTTGGATATGTCGTCGGTCAGCTTGCGGTCGACCGCGGTCTCGTCGGTCCGGTAGGCCAGGACCAGCAGGACCGGCAGATTGTTCAAGTGCCGTACCAGATAGGCGAACCAGCGCAGTGAGGTCTCGTCCATCCACTGGATGTGATCGACGACGACGACCAGGGGCTGCCGGCGCGCGCCTCGCGCGAAGACCTCCCGCAGGGCTTCGAAGAGCCGATGGTCGAACGGGCCGACGCCTTCGAGCACGCCGTGCAGGAACTCCTCGTCCTCGGTGGCCCGGTCCCTGTTGGCGACCTCGAGTGCGGCGGCCACGAGCTGGCGGACAACCCCGAGTTGGCTGTGTGCGTCCGAAGGGGAACAGGACGTGCTCAGCACCACGCTGCCCAAGCGCCGTACCCGTTCGGCCACTTCGGCGAGGAAGGTGGAACATCGCATGCCCGAGACGGACCGGACCAGAACGGTGTTGCCCTTGCCTGCCCTGGCACTGCGCGCACGGGTCAGAAGGTCGGAGAGTTCCGACACACGTTCAGGCTGCACGGAGCCTCCTCACCTCAACCCCTGTTGCTCCGCATGCGATGCGGGGACCGGCCGCGATGTTCTTCACTCCGGCAGTACAGCGGGCCGCGACGGGGAACTCGCGCCATGTCGCCTTCATACGGAGGGTGTTGCCGGTCCACAGGAGAGAGTCGTCGTCAGCGAATGCGAGGTCGCGAACATGGTGCAGGGTCTCGATCTTCCAGTGGTCACGGACGAGTTCGTCGAGCTGAAGCGGGTGGCCTGCACGGCTGTCAGGCCGGCCTCTCACCATAGGTTGTCTTCGTGACGGTCCGGCCACCCCATCGTCATGCACTCCACAACTTCGCAAAATCTCCTTGATTTGATCACGAGATGATCGTTTCTGGCGATGGCGGCGGGGAGCGCCGGCTCCGCCCGCCGCCGGCCCAGAGGGTGGACGATCTCCCAACACGTGAAAGGCCGCCCCCGTGCGGACGGCACGGGGACGGCCTTTCACCGGATTCGGCGGCGGGTGGCTACTGCTGAGGTGGCGGGTAGCCGTAGCCCTGTTGCGGGTTGGGCGGTGGATACTGCCCGGGTTGACCGGGTGGGCCGGGCTGACCGGGCTGGCCGGGTTGGCCGGGCTGGCCGGGTTGGCCGGGTTGGCCGGGTTGGCCTGGCTGCTGGCCCTGGTAGCCGGGCTGCCCCGGCATCGACGGCGCCTGCACCGGCGGTGAGTTGCTGCCGTCCTGTGTCCACAGGCCCTGTGCCTGCTGGGCCCGTACGAAGTCCTCGGCGACCATGGCGGAGAGGTTGAAGTACGCCTCTCGGGT
>NZ_JBFBIV010000203.1:0-2874 GCF_040702025.1 Streptomyces sp. NPDC088194
TACACAAACCCCCACCCCCCCACCCCCTTTTTTTCTTTTTTTTATTTGTTTACAGTGTTTTGTTCTTAATATTTTTTCCCCGTTCCGACCTCCCACGATCATGCCGTGGCCGGTCGCACGCTTCAGCCCGTACGGAGAGATCCCCGGGGCCGGTGACGCGTCGGACGCGTGCTAGTCACCACCGCCGCCGGAACCGCCACCGTCCCCACCGCCGGAGCCGCCACCACCGTCGCCGCCGCCGGAACCACCGCCGTCACCGCCACCGCCGTCACCGCCGCTGCCGGAACCACCGCCGTATCCGCCGGACCCTTCGCCACCGCCGTCGCCCCCGCCGTAACCGCCGTCGGAGGAACCGCTGTTGCCGCCGGACGCCGAGGAACCGCCGTCACCGCCGCCGTAGCCGCCGTCGGAGGAACCCCCGTCACCGCCGGCCGCGGAGGCGCCCGAGGCACCGGAGTCCCCGGCGGACGCTCCATCGGCGGAGGAACCGTCGGACGAAGCTCCGTCGGCGGAAGCTCCGTCGGCGGAAGCTCCGTTGTCGCCGGCGTCACCGGCATCCCCGGCGGCGGCAGAGGAACCGTCTCCCGCGTCACCGGCGTCGGCCGAAGCAGCGTCGGACGTACCGTCGTCACCGGGTGCGGACGCGGCTGCCGCGTCCCCCGCCGGAGCGGCCGCCGCCGCAGGAGCGGAGTCGGCGGGAGCCGAGTCGGCCGGGGCCGAGGCCGCCGGAGCCGAGGCAGGTGCCGAGTCGGCCGGAGCCGAGGCAGGTGCCGAGTCGGCCGGAGCCGACGCGGGCGCGGAGTCCGCCGGAGCCGAACTCGTCGTCGTGGTCGCCCCCCAGGGCGATCCGAGCATGGCCCCGGGCGTACCGGCTATCGCCCCGCTGTAGGCGCTCGCGGAGACGCTCGTCCCGGGCGGCCCCGAGATGCTGGCCGGGGCCGCGCCGGGCGCCTGCGCGGTGGCCGTACCACCGTTGGGCGCCGAAGCGGTCGCCGAGGAGACACCACCGAGCGGGCTGCCGACACCGGTGGAGGTGGCGGAGGTCGGCCCGGAGGTGCTGGTGGCGGACGCCTGCGCCTGGCTGCCGCCGGCGTCGGTGCCGGCCGCGGACGTACCGGCCGCCGACGTGCTCGCGGACGAGCCGGACACACCGACCCCGGCCTTGCCCGCGCTCCCGAGCGGCCCGGAGGCGGCGCTCGCGGAGGTGTTGCCGCTGGGGCTGGAGGCCGCGGCGGAGGAACCGGCCGGACCGGAATCCGCGTTGGCGCCCGAGAAACCGCCACCCTTGGTGCTCGCGGAGGACGCGGCCCCGTTCTGGCTGGACCCGCTGGTCGCACTGGCGCTCTGCGAACCGCCGGACGCCTCGGCGGACGAAGTCCCCTTGCTGGTCGAGGCGTTGGAGTTGGCTCCCGCCCCGCTGCCGGTGGCCGAGGCGTCGCCGACCGACAACCCGCCGCCCGGCCCGGCCTTGGACGCGCCCGCCCCGGCCGAATTCGTTCCGCTGCCGTACGACGAGGCGCCGGCCCCGGTCTTCCCGTCGCCGACGCTCATCCCGGCCGATGCCGGAGCGCCGTTGGAACTGTTCCCAAAGGCGGTGCCGAGGCCGATCGCCCCGGACTGGGTGCCGCCGCCGGTCCCGCCCAGCCCGGCCTTCCCGCTGCTGTCACTCCCGTACGAGCCCGCCTGCGCCCCGCCGTTCGCGTCGGACGGATCGGCGAGCGCGCCTCCGGTCAGGTGCAGGACGCCCACCACGGACGCGACCGTCAGGATCGACGCCCGCCGCAGCGCCCGCCCGCGGACACGCCCGCGCCCGTGCGCGCGAGCCGGGGGCGCGACCACGTCGGCCGTATCGGCCTGCGACGGACGCTCCTCACCCTCTAACGAACTCTCAGACGACGCATCTGTGGCCATGCGCGGCTTCCCTTCGTTGACGCGTCCGGAACGCGTTACCTCTGGCACCGGTGTCCTCTGTGGCACCGGCCGCACCGCCACCCTCCCGCACCGTCTCCCCCGCGGCAATGGCCCCGCGCCCACTCCCGCAGAGCCCGCGGCGGCCCGAAGAACGGCGCCGGCCCGTGCTCGTACACCAACCGGCTGCCCGACCCCCGAACACGGAAACCGAACGCGAACTGAACGCGCACCGAACGTTGTCCGGAGCCGCGCTTCGGAGCTGCTCTGCGGAGCCGGCCTCGGCATCGACACGGCCGCGGGTCCGCCGACCGCCGCACCGCTCAGCCCGCTCCGCGCACGCGGCTCGCCCGGCTCACCCGGCTCACGGGCGGTCGAGCGCCAGCTCGTACTCCGTGAAGGACGGGTCCAACGGCGACCGCATCGTCCTGCCGGTCCGCTCGAAACCCAGCCTCCGATAGAGCGCCTCGGCCCTCGGGTTCTTCTCGTGCACCCACAGGTGGACCCGGTCGGCCCGCTGCCAGGCCCACTCCAGGGCGGTCGCGAACAGCCGGTCGGCCACGCCGTGTCCGCGGGCCTCGGGCACCAAGTAGACGGCGTTGACGCTGAGATAGTCGGGACGTTCGACAACCACCACGGCCATCCCCACCCAGCGCTCCGCGGTACGGTCACCGCCGTCGCTCTCCCCGTCGCCGCCTTCCGTGGCCACGGCCACGAACTGCTGCGAGCCGGCCCCCGACGCACGCTGCCGCCAACGGTCCTCGGTCATCGCCGCCTCTTCGGCGTAGGTCCGGGCGAACGCCACCGGGGCGAGCTCGTCCTGGAGCGCCGCCAACCGCAGCTCGCGGCTCTGCCGCCACTCGGCCGGCAGTACCGGCCGTATCTCGTACCCCATGGATCGGACCATACAACGCAAAAAAGCTCGGGTCCCCCGAATTAATCGGGGGACCCGAGCTGAAAAATTGT
>NZ_JBFBIV010000204.1:0-2826 GCF_040702025.1 Streptomyces sp. NPDC088194
GGCCGCTCGGGGGCGGCGGCCGTGCCGGGATCAAAAGCACTCGTTCGATCAGGTGCGCGCTGTGGAGTTCTCAAGCGACGGGCGCTGCCTTCAGGTCCGTTGCGCGGGCCCTCCGGGCGCTTCTGTCTCTCGACTCCTCAAGAGAACATGTCCTCATGTCCTCTTGAGGAGTACGCCGCCGACTGTGACACGCGACTCCTTAAGTCGTCAAGACCTCTTGAGGAGTTGTATGCTGAGGCCGCCCGATGATCAGGACGGTGAGCTGTATGGCCAAGGCGTACGAACGGATCGCGGACGATCTACGCGACCGCATCCGTGCAGGTGAGCTGAGTCCTGGCGACCGCCTGCCCTCCGAGACGGCGCTCGCCGACGACTACGGCAAGAGCCTGCCGACCCTGCGTCAGGCACTCGGCCTTCTCCAGGCCGAGGGGCTCATCGAGAAGCAGCACGGCCGCGGCAACTTCGTGCGGCAGGCGCGTACGCAGGTGCTCCGCACGAACCTGCGGCACCAGTGGGAGAAGGACCGCGCCCGGGAGCCCGAGCAGCAGCGGAAGCAGACCGGCGCGACGGAGCACGACACCGGGCTCGGCGTGGACGACCTGGTCTTCCATGCGTCATACGAACAGGTCGAAGCCGGTGCGGAGTTGGCCGAGATCTTCGATGTGCCGGTCGGCACGATCATGGTGGAGCGCACCTACCGCACCCGGTACCGCGCCGAGGACCACCCCTTCAGCCTCGTCGACTCCTACCTCGTCCGCGACGTGGTCAGCGAGAACCCCGACCTCCTGGACGCCGCCAACGAACCCTGGCCTGGTGGTACGCAGAGTCAACTCCACTCGATCGGAATCGAGTTGGACCGGATCGAGGAACGCGTCCTCGCCCGCCCGCCGTCCCCCGATGAGGCCGAGGAACTGGGCCTGCCGCCGGGCGCCTCGCTGATCGTCCTCGGCAAGACCTCCTACGACACCACCGGCCGCGTGGTCGAGCACTCCTTCGTCCGACTGCCGGGCGACCGCACCGTCATGACGTACACCACCCCCCTGGAAAGGTGGTGACCGCCGTGGCGGACCGCCGCATCGACGTCATCACCGCCGTCCACGCACCCTCCGCGCCCTACCTCGCGGACGCCTACAAGTCCCTGTGCGCCCAGGAGTTGCCCGCCGGCTGGGAGTGGCACTGGGTCATCCAGGAGGACGGCCGCAGCGACGCCGTACGGCCCCACGTCCCGGACGACCCCCGCGTCACCTTCCACCAGGGCCGGCCCGGCGGTCCCGGCGTCGCCCGCACGATCGCCCTCGCGTACGCCTCCGGCCCCTACGTCAAAGTCCTCGACGCCGACGACCAGTTGACCCCGGGCGCCCTCGCCCGCGATCTGGCCCTCCTGGAGGCCGACCCGAACCTCGGCTGGGCCACGTCCCGCGTCCTCGACCTCCTCCCCGACGGCTCCACCGCCGGCTTCGACGGTGACCCGGCCGACGGCCCGATCGCCCGCGGCGCCGTCGTCGACTACTGGAAGGCGAACGGTTTCCGCGCCCAGGTCCACCCGGCGACCCTCTTCGTCCGCCGTGACCTGCTGCTCGCGCTGGGCGGGTGGATGGCCTTGCCGGCTTCCGAGGACACGGGCCTGTTGCTGGCCCTGAACACCGTGAGCCGTGGCTACTTCACGCGGGAGCACGGCCTCCTCTACCGCAAGTGGGAAGGCCAGGCCACGGCCCAAGCCAGCCACACGGACGACGCCGAACGCGAAGCCCGGATGGCCGTGGTGGCGGCCCGAGCCGAAGCGCTGTCGTGTGCCGGATGGAGGTCGTCCGCCACTGGCTGACCGCTTACCGCCCGGGCGTACCCGGGCGGACTCGTAGCGGCTTACCTACCTTTGCTCAGCGGAGTTGACCGGGCTATGCGACCTCCGATGTAGCGCCGAGAGCACCGCCAGCGTTTCCCCGCAGATGCGGAAGGACTCAGTCCCGCCGTCCGCGTAGGCGCGGAAGAGGGGAAGAGCCCCGCTCGCTCGGGGAGCACAAGGGGCCGTACAACGGCCGCAGCCGAGTACCGGGAATAGCCCCGCTCGCGCGGGGAGCACCCGGTGGCCACGGGGTTCGATGAGCTGCTGCTGGGAACAGCCCCGCTCGCGCGGGGAGCACCTTACGCCCGGCTGTCGGAACTTGCCGGTCCCGGGAACAGCCCCGCTCGCGCGGGGAGCACTCTTTTGCCCAGGCCCGAATGTCTGCGGTTTGGGGAACAGCCCCGCTCGCGCGGGGAGCACTGGGCCGTCGACAAGCACGGCCTCCCGGCCAAGGGAACAGCCCCGCTCGCGCGGGGAGCACCTGTACGACGACACCGTGACCGTGGTCGGCCCGGGAACAGCCCCGCTCGCGCGGGGAGCACCTCACCGTCGCCGACCGCACCATCCCGCTCCGGGGAACAGCCCCGCTCGCGCGGGGAGCACCGGGGTGGGGGCGAGGCCGTCGATCAACTGGTGGGGAACAGCCCCGCTCGCGCGGGGAGCACCAACTGGGCGCGCGTCCCGCCGGGCCACGGCTCGGGAACAGCCCCGCTCGCGCGGGGAGCACTCGGTGAGGGTCCCCAGGGGCCACGTGGAGGCGGGAACAGCCCCGCTCGCGCGGGGAGCACGTCGGCGGTGTGCACCCACCTTAGATCCGCAGGGGAACAGCCCCGCTCGCGCGGGGAGCACGCTGGCATCGGGTACTCGTACACCACGGCCACGGGAACAGCCCCGCTCGCGCGGGGAGCACATGCGCGGCGCCGACACCGGCAGCCGCACGCCGGGAACAGCCCCGCTCGCGCGGGGAGCACCGGGTTACGACC
>NZ_JBFBIV010000205.1:0-2471 GCF_040702025.1 Streptomyces sp. NPDC088194
TCGGGTCGTGGTGGTGGTCGGGGTCCGGTGTCGGTGCGGGAGGAGATCCTGTCCTCGGCTTTCGCCCAGGTGCTGGGGGTGCAACGGGTCGGCGTCGACGACGACTTCTTCGACCTCGGCGGGCACTCGCTCCTGGCGATCCGCCTGATCAGCAGGATCAGGGCGACGCTGAACGTCGAGGTGCCGATCCGGCAGGTGTTCGACACCCCGACCGTGGCCGGGCTCGCCCGCGGGTTGGGCGGCACACGTCCCGTACACGCCCCCCTGGTGGCGGGGCCCAGGCCCGACCGGCCGCCGCTCTCCTTCGCCCAGCAACGGCTCTGGTTCCTTTCGCAGTTGGAAGGCCCGAACACCACCTACAACATCCCGATCGCCGTGCGGCTGACCGGTGCGCTGGACGCGCGGGCCCTGGCGGACGCGCTCGCCGACGTGGTGGCCAGGCACGAGGTCCTGCGCACGCTCTACCCGTCGGACCAGGGCGAACCGTGGCAGCGGGTGCTGCCCGCGGACGCCGCGCGCCTGGACCTGGCGGTGACCGAGGTCGCACGGGACGACCTGGACGCACAGGTGACCGAGGCCGCCGCGCACACCTTCGACCTCACGGCGGAACTTCCGCTCCGGGCCGCGCTGCTGTCGATCGCACCGGACCACGACCCGCTCGGAGGCGAGAAGGACCGGCCCCAGGAGCACGTACTGGTGCTGGTCGTGCACCACATCGCCGGAGACGCCTGGTCGATGGGGCCGCTGTGGCGCGACCTGTCGAGGGCGTACGCGGCCCGCCGGACCGGGCGGGCTCCGGCATGGGAGCCGTTGCCGGCGCAGTACGCGGACTTCGCGCTCTGGCAGCGCGCGGTGGCCGACGGCGGCGGCGCCGACGCACTCGCCTCGGATCTCGCCCACTGGCGGCAGCGGCTGGCGGGGGCGCCGGAGGAGATCGTGCTGCCCGCCGACCGGCCGCGCCCCGCGGTGGCGAGCCACCGCGGCGGGCGCACCGACATGCGGATTCCGGCCGAACTGCACGCGCGCCTGCACGCGTTGGCGCAGCGCCGGGGCGTGACGATGTTCATGCTGCTGCACGCGTCGCTGGCGGCACTGCTGTCCCGCTTGGGCGCCGGCCACGACCTCCCGATCGGCAGTCCGGTCGCGGGCCGTACCGACGAGGCCACCGACGACCTGGTCGGGTTCTTCGTCAACACGGTGGTCGTGCGGACCGACGTGTCGGGCGACCCGGCGTTCACCGCACTCCTGGACCGGGTGCGGGAGACGGTGCTGGACGCCTTCGAGCACCAGGACATCCCCTTCGAGCGGCTGGTCGAGGAGATCGCCCCGCAGCGGTCGATGGCACGGCACCCGCTGTTCCAGGTGATGCTCGCGGTCCAGAACACCGACGCCGCGGCGCTGGAACTGCCGGGGCTGCGGGCCGAGGAGCACCCCGCCGGACGGCCCGCGGCCAAGTTCGATCTGGACATCCAGTTCACCGAGCGGTTCGCGCCCGACGGCTCACCCGCCGGTCTCCTCGGCGACATCGTCTTCGCCACCGACCTGTTCGACCCGTCCACCGCGGAGGCGATCGCCCGGCGGCTGCTGAGGGTGCTGGAAGCCGTCGCCGACGACCCCGCGCAGCCCGTCGGCCGGATCGGGATTCTGGGCGACCAGGAGCGGCACCGCCTGCTGGCGGAGTGGAACGACACGGCGTGCGAGGCGCCGGTGGGCACGGTGCCGGAGCTGTTCACGGCGCAGGCGGCACGCACCCCGACGGCACCGGCGTTGCGGGCCGAGGACCGCGAGCTGACGTACGCGGAGGTGGAGGCGCGCTCCAACGTCCTCGCGCGGCGGCTGGTGGACCGGGGCGTGGCGCCCGAGGCGCGGGTGGCGGTGCTGATGGAGCGTTCCGCCGAGCTGGTGGTCGTGTTGCTGGCGGTGCTGAAGGCGGGGGGCGCGTATGTGCCGCTGGACCTGCGGGCCCCGGCGGAGCGGATGCGGGTGCTGATGGCGGAAGCGTCGGCGGAGCTGCTGCTGGTGGACGCCGCGATGAACGGGCACCCGGCGGTGGGCGCGTTCCGGGAGCGGGGCGGCGCCGTCGTGGAGGTCGCGGCCGGATCTGGCTGGTCCGGTGACGGTTCGGCGCTGCCGGCCCGGTGCGTTCCCGACCAGTTGGCGTACATCATGTACACGTCCGGTTCGACCGGAGTGCCGAAGGGGATCGCCATCACCCATCAGAATGTGGTGGATCTCGCGAGTGACGCGTGCTGGCGCCATGAGGAGCCGCTGCGGGTGCTGCTGCGTTCCCCGCATTCCTTCGACTCCTCGACGTACGAGTTGTGGGCGCCGCTGCTGGGTGGCGGTCAGGTGGTGGTGGCGCCGGAGGAGCGGTTCGACGCGGGGGTGTTGCGGTCGTTGATCGCGCGGTACGCGTTGACGCATGTGCATGTGACGGCGGGGCTGTTCCGGGTGGTGGCGGAGGAGGACCC
>NZ_JBFBIV010000206.1:0-2343 GCF_040702025.1 Streptomyces sp. NPDC088194
GGTGACCCCGCGGCCGCCGGAGCCTTCGGCGACGCCGAACCCACCCAGGTGCTGCCGGCCGGAAGCTCCCCCGTCCGGACGCTGCGCACGAACGCGCTCCAGACGTCCGCGGGAAAGACGAGCGCGGGGCCGTCAGGGTCCTTCGAGTCCCGAACCGGAACCACTCCGGGCATGCCGTCGACGACTTCAAGGCAGCTGCCCTGATCGGGGCCGCTGTAGCTGCTCTTGCGCCATCCGGTGAGCGTCGAGGCCGTTGCGATTATGTGGTCAGAGGTCATGTCCGAAGTCCTTCGCTGTGGCTCGCAGGAGGGTGAGCGACTCCTTCAGCGGGAGCGCGTCCGTCAGGGCAAGATCGTATGTGTTCTGGAACCGCTCAACCATCGCCGGTGAGTCGTGCACCTTGCCTGTGTACAGGCCCTCGACGTAGGCGACCGGCGGTTGGTCCTCGAACCACATTGAACGCTCAGTCGTTGTCTTTGAGGGCCGCTACCAACTGATGTCCCTCCTTCGCGCCCCGTCGTAGCAGGACAGCCGCTGCCGTATGCAATTCGTTCCACGAGTGGGGGCGACCGACGGCGGCTGCGTCTTTAACGGTTGGCAAGGCCACGGAGAGCGCCCGAGCCGGTTCGTCCGCTCCTGCCAGAGCATGAGCAAGGCAGGACCGGAACCACGTCTTGTCCCGCCGATAGACGTCTGGCATCGCTCCCAGTCCGATCGTCAACTGATCAACGGCGGTCTGCCAGTCACGAAGATGCAGTGCCGCCATGCCGCGCTGCATGGTGAACCAGGTCTCGTCGTAGAAGTACATCCAGACCGGTTCATCCTCTGGACGACCGGCCGCTTCGTTGACGAGACTCTGCGCCTCATCCAAGAGGCGGTCCGCCTCAGCACGCGCACCGCCCAGCGCATGGCCACGAGCAGCCATCTGCGCGGCCATCCCCTGTACGCCGCGAGAAGTACCAGGAGCCGACCACCGCGCGGCTTCCGCAAGGTTCACACAACGCACAGCTCGACCCTTGGACCACGCCAGGTGCGCCTTCATGTTGAGAGTTGTGGCCGCCATGTTGGCGTCTCCTGCTTCCAACGCCCATTCGTGGGAGCGGTCGTACCAAGCCAGAGCCGTGATCGGGTCATCCTGATCCTGGGCCATCCACGCAAGGAACTGTGCATGCTCCGCCGCCAGCCGGACCACCCGGTCGGTCAAAGGCCCCCGAGCTCCGGCGTACAACTCCACAACGGTGCGTAGCTGTTGGTGCATCACGTCCACCAACGGCCTTGAGCCGATGTGATCTTCGGCCCTGCGATGCTCGGCCAACAGCCGGTCGAGCCAGTCGAGGGTGGCAGCATCCACCCGCTGGTCTCCATCAACCACGCCCGTTACCCGGGCCAGGAGGTCCTCGTTTGGCGCGCTGCCCAGGGACAGACCGGGAACTGGACCGCTCCCGCTGTCGGCCTCGGCACCAAGAGCCTGGAACCGGTCCCGTAGCCCGAGCCCGACCACGATCCGCTGCCGCACCTCGGCGGAGGTCACTCGTCGCCGGCCGCGTTCGATATCGGAAACGTCGGACTGGGCGAGGCCGGTCCGTTCACCCAGCTTGGTCTGGCTCAATCCGGTGAGCTTGCGGTACGTGCGGAAGACGGCGCCCCAGTCCTCACTGGCAATCGCCGTTGCTAACTGCGGGTGGGACCACAGAGGCCCGGGCGTTTCCTCCATGCCTCAAATATAGGGCGCCCTATAGGGCCTTGGGATGGGACTGGGTGATTTGTGGCGGCAAGGTCTTGTCACGGCAGACCCCCGTGACCGTTTTACCGGTCCGGGGGCGTGGACAACCTGACGAAGGCAGGCTGACATGCGCGGGTTCATGGAGTCGTGGCCACCCGGGGCGAAAGCGGATGCGGGCGGGCCCGCGGTGAGCGGCGGCCGGCTTCTGCCGTGGCCGGGGCCGGACGGGGGTGCGTGCTATCTCCGGTCGGATGCGTGTGACGCGATGTGGCGGCTGGCCGACGAGATGGAGTCCGTGCAGCTCGGAATGGGCCGGGAGCTGCTGGGCTTTGTCCGCCGGACTCTGACGGAGACGGCACCTTCGGAGCCCGAACTCCACGGCATGGTGACGCACTTGTGCACGGCGTTGTCGGACGCGCTGCGGGTCGCCGACAGCCGTGGTGCGCTGCTGGGCCTGCCCGGCAGTAGCGATCGGGTGGGATCGACGGTGGACGTATCCCGTTGATCGGGCCTGCCCTCTTTGCATGAACTCCCCCTTGTAGCTCAGTCAGGAAGAGCCCGGGCAGCACCGCACGCTCTCCGTTCATTCGTGCGGGCAGGCCCGATGACTCCGGTTCGAG
>NZ_JBFBIV010000207.1:0-2339 GCF_040702025.1 Streptomyces sp. NPDC088194
GGGAGTGGCGGTCGGCGGGTTGATCTGCCGGGGTATGCGTTCCAGCGGTCGCGGTATTGGCTGCCGGTGGGGGCGGGGGGCGGGGACCTGGCGGGTGCCGGGCTGGCGCGGTTCGGGCATCCGATGCTGTCGGCCGCGGTGCGGGTCGGCGACCGGGGGGAGTGGGTGTTCACCGGGCGCGTGTCGTTGGACTCGCAGGCATGGGTCCGCGACCACGCGGTGTTCGGCATGGTGATCGTTCCCGGCGTCGCCCTGGTGGAACTGGCACTGGCGGCGGGCGGCCAGGTGGACTGCCCGGTCGTCGAGGAACTGGTGCTCCAGGTTCCGCTGCTGCTGTCCGAGGGCGACGAGCTCGACCTCCAGGTCACGGTGGCGGCGCCCGACGAGGACGGACGCCGTGAACTCGCGATCTACACCGCGCCGAGCGAGAGCAAGGGGCAGGAGAGCGTCCAGCCCACCTGCCACGCCCGCGGCATCCTGACACCCGACACCGGTGTCCCCGCACCCGCGGACTGGGCGCAGACCTGGCCGCCGCAGGACGCCCGGCCCGTCGCCGTCCACGACCTCTACGACCGCCTCGCCGGCCTCGGCTACGACTACGGCCCCTCCTTCAAGGGCCTGCACACCGCCTGGGAGCAGGACGAGTACATCTACGCGGAGGTCGCCCTCCCCGACGACCACATCGCGAGTGCCCGCCAGTACGGCATCCACCCCGGGCTCCTCGACGCCTCGCTGCACGGAGGACTCGGCTGGCTCGACACGGGTGAGGACCACGCCGCCCAACTGCCCTTCTCCTGGTCGGGCGTGCGGCTCGGACTGCCCGGCTCCGGCCGGGTGCGGGTCCGTATCACCTCGACGGCCGACTCCACGCTGCGGGCCGACATCGCCGACGAGCAGGGCGAACTGGTCTTCAGCGCCGAGCAGCTCGCCTTCCGGCCGGTGGACCAGGGGCAACTGGAAGGCGCGCGGCGCCCGGAGGCCGGATCGCTCTACACGGTGGAGTGGAGCCCCGTCGCCCAGGCCGCGGACACGGCCCGGCCGCGGGTGGCCGGCATCGGTGAACCGACCGGTACGGACGAGCACTTCGCGGATCTCGGGGCGCTGGTCGCGGCGGTCGCCGCGGGTGCCGAGGCGCCGGACGCGGTGGTGACGGTGGTGCCGTCCGCCGCGGTGGAACTCGACGGTGCCGCGGTGGACGTCGCGCGGTCGGCACATGCGGCGGCCGAGGCGACGCTGGGTCTGGTGCAGGGGTGGCTGGCCGCGGATGCGCTGTCGGGTGCGCGGTTGGTGCTGGTGACGCGGGGTGCGGTCTCGACCGGTGGGGAGGCGCCGGATGTGGCGGCTGCTGCCGCGTGGGGTCTGGTGCGCAGCGCGCAGTCCGAGCACCCGGGACGGTTCACCCTGGTGGACCTCGACCCGGAGCTGGACCCGCACCTGGAGCCGGCCGGCGGCGACGGAGGGGCGGGGCCGGACTGGACCGCGCTCGCCGCGTACGACGAGCCGCAGGTGGCGGTGCGCGGCGGGCAGGTGCTCGCTCCCCGGCTGACGCGGGCCGTCGTGCCCGCGGCACTGGGGACGGAGCCGCTGCTGGGCGCCGGTGCGGACAGCACGGTGCTGGTGACGGGTGGCACCGGGGGTCTGGGTGCGCTGGTGGCACGGCACTTGGTCACCGTTGGTGGTGCGCGGCATCTGGTGCTGGCGTCGAGGCGGGGTCTGGAGGCGCCGGGCGCGAGCGAACTCGCCGCCGAGCTGGAGGCCGCGGGTTGCCGGGTGCAGGTCGCTGCGTGCGATGTGGCCGACCGGGAGCAACTGACCGCGCTGCTGCGCTCGTTGGAGGTTCCGCTGGCGGGCGTGGTGCACGCGGCCGGTGTCCTGGACGACGGGCTGCTGGAGTCGATGACGCCGGAGCAGCTTGAGCGGGTGATGCGGCCGAAGCTCGATGCGGCCCTGCTGCTCGACGAGTTGACGGCCGGCACCGACCTCCAGTCGTTCGTGCTGTTCTCCTCGGTCGCCGCGCTCATCGGAAGCGCGGGACAGGGCAACTACGCTGCGGCGAACGCCGGGTTGGACGCGCTGGCGGCGCGACGGCGGGCACGGAGGCGCCCGGCCGTGTCGCTGGCGTGGGGCCTGTGGGCGGCGGAGACCGGGATGACCGGGGAACTGGACGCCGCGCAACTGACCAGGCTGAACCGGCTGGGCGTACAGCCGCTCTCCTCCGAGCTGGGCCTCGAACTGCTGGGCACCGCGCAGCGGGTGGATGCCGCGCTGGTCGCGCCGGTGCAACTGGATCTGGCCGCGTTGCGGGCGCAGGCCCGGGCCGGGACGGCGGTGCCGTTGCT
>NZ_JBFBIV010000208.1:0-2182 GCF_040702025.1 Streptomyces sp. NPDC088194
GAGGACGCGCGTCCGGCGGTGGTGGTCGACGACGTTGCCATGGTGGTGGAGTGCTCCGATCAGCCGGAGAGCGATCCGCGGGTGGTGCTCGATGTGCGGCACCCGGCTTACGTGATCTACACCTCGGGCTCGACCGGCCGCCCCAAGGGCGTCGTCGTGAGCCACGCCGGTGTGGCGGGCCTGGTCGCCGAGCAGGCGGACCGGCTCGGTGTGGCGCCGGGCAGCCGGGTGCTCCAGTTCGCCTCGCCCAGCTTCGACGCGTCCTTCTGGGACCTCTGCGGCGCGCTGCTCACCGGCGCCGCCCTCGTCCTGGCCCCCGCCGAGGCGCCGCTGGAGGCCCTGACGGACCGCCGGTTCTCCGTCACCCACGTGACGCTGCCGCCCTCGGCCCTGGCCGCGCTGGACGGCGCCGAGCTCACGGCGACCACCCTGGTGGTGGCGGGTGAGGCGTGCCCGCCGGAGCTGGTGGAGCGGTGGGCGCCCGGGCGCCGGATGATCAACGCGTACGGCCCGACCGAGACCACGGTGTGCGCGACCATGAGCGACCCGCTCTCGCCGGGGACGGGCGTTGTGCCGCCGATCGGGCGACCGGTCGCGGGTTTCCGGGTGTACGTCCTGGACGAGCGGCTGCGCATCGTACCGCCGGGCGTGGAAGGGGAGTTGTACGTCGCCGGGCCGGGTCTGGCCCGCGGCTACCTGAACCGGCCGGACCTGACCGCGAGCAGGTTCGTCGCCGACCCGTACGGCCTCGCCGGCACGCGGATGTACCGCACCGGCGACCTGGTGCGAAGGCGCGCCGACGGCGAGCTGGAGTACGTCGGCCGAGCCGACCAGCAGGTGAAGGTCCGCGGCTTCCGCGTCGAACCCGGCGAGGTCGAGGCGGCCCTGGCCGAGCACCCCGCCGTCGCCCAGGCCGCCGTCGCGGCCAGGGACGACCGGCTCGTCGGCTATGTGGCGACCCGCCCCGACCAGGCCGTCCGCCCCGCGCAACTGGCGGCGCACCTGCGCGAGCGACTGCCGGACTACCTGGTGCCGGCCGTCTTCATGGTGCTGGACGCGCTGCCGTTGACGCCGAACGGGAAGCTGGACCGGGCGGCGCTGCCCGCTCCCGAAGCCGCTGCCGCGGGCAGCGGTCGGGCGCCGCGCACGCCGCAGGAGCAGATCCTCGCCGAGCTGTTCGCCGAAGTGCTCGACGTGCCGCGGGTCTCGGTCGACGACGACTTCTTCGGCCTGGGCGGCCACTCGCTGCTCGCCACCCGGCTGGCCGCCAGGGTGCGCTCGGTGCTCGGCGTGGAACTCGGCCTGCGCGCACTCTTCCAAGCACCCACCGTGGCCGGCCTCGCCGAGGCGCTGGCCGAAGCCGGCCGCGCCCGTCCGGCGCTGACCGCGTACGAGCGGCCCCAGGCGGTTCCGCTGTCCTTCGCCCAGCGCCGGCTCTGGTTCCTGCACAGCATGGACGCCGCCGCCGCGACCTACCACATCCCGCTGGCGCTGCGGCTGTCCGGCGACCTCGACCGGACCGCGCTGGACCAGGCACTGGCCGACGTGGTGGCCCGGCACGAGAGCCTGCGGACGGTGTTCCCGGAGATCGCCGGCGTTCCCTGCCAGCGCGTGCTGGACCCGGCCGCGGTCCGCCTCCGGGCCCGGCCGACCGAGGTGACGCGGGACGGACTGCCGCAGCGGCTGGCCGGGAGCGCCCGGCAGCCGTTCGACCTGGCGACGGAACCGCCGCTGCGGGCGGAGCTGTTCGCGGTCGCGCCGGACGAGCACGTGCTGCTGCTGGTCATGCACCACATCGCCGCTGACGGCTGGTCCACCGGCCCGCTGGCCCGCGACCTGGCCGAGGCGTACGCGGCCCGCTGCGAGGGCCGGACGGCGAACAGGCCGGCCCTGCCGGTGCAGTACGCCGACTACACGCTGTGGCAGCGCGAGCTGCTCGGTGACGCGGCCGACCCGCGGAGCCGGTTCGCCGAGCAACTCGACTACTGGAAGCGGCAGCTGGCCGACCTGCCGGAACTGCTCCAACTGCCCGCCGACCGGCCCCGCCCGGCTGTCGCCGGCCGGCACGGGGACCATGTCGCCCTGGAGCTCGACCGGGAACTGCACGTGGCGCTGGTGGAGTTGGCGCGGCGTACCGGGTCGAGTCTGTTCATGGTGCTGCAGGCGGCGTTGGCGGCTTTGT
>NZ_JBFBIV010000209.1:0-2162 GCF_040702025.1 Streptomyces sp. NPDC088194
GGAAGCGGAGACGCAGGCGGCAGCGGAGACGCAGGCGGGTCCGGAGGCGCGGTCGGTGCGTGACGGTGGCGCAGGGCGAGGTACAGCCCGCCGCCGCCGACCAGCAGCACACCGGCGGTGATCCCGAGCGGCAGGGCAGCCGAGCCGCTCCCGGACCCCGCGAAGTCCTGGGTGGCGGCCGAGCCGCCGCCGGTTCCGGCCGACGCGGAGTTCGCGGCAGCCTCCACGGCGGCCGAGCGGTGCAGGTGCCGGACGGACTTCACCGAGCCGTCGCTGTTGAGCAGCACCTGGCGGTCGTTCGGGTGCTTGAAGTCGAATGCGCCGGTGAGGTTGCCCGCGCGGGTGTCGAAGGACGCGTCGCCGATCCGGCCCGCGTGCCAGTTGTCCTCGATGAAGCGGGTGATCGAGGCCTGCTCGGTGCGGGTGTGGTCGACCGCGTTGACCTTGCTGTAGGGGGAGACGACCAGCAGCGGCTGGCGGGTGCCGGGGCCGCAGCGGTCGGCGTAGCCGCCCATGGCGGCCGGTCCCCCCTGGCATGCCGGGCTGTCCAGGGACTTGCCGTTGGAGCCGGCCGTGGTGTCCTTCGAGCCGTTGGCCACCTTGGCGTAGGCGTGGTCGTACCAGCCGTCGGAGTCGTCGTAGGCGATGACGACCGCGGTGTCCTGCCACTGCGGGGAGGACTGGATGGCGTTGATCTCGCTGACCAGGAAGTGCTGCTCGTCGATCGGGTCGGAGTAGCCCGCGTGGCCGTCCTGGTAGGAGGCAGCCTTCAGGAAGCTCACGGCCGGCAGCCTGCCCGCCGAGAGGGCGGCGGAGAAGTCGGTGAGGTCGTAGTTGTGGTTCGCCTGGCCGTTGTGGCCGATCTCGGCCACGTTCTTCGGCGGCAGGTGGTGCGGGTTCGCCGTCGACTTGTAGTACTGGAACGGGTCGTGGTGCGCGCTGTAGTCGACCGAGGCCGCGCCGCCGACGTTGGGGTGCGTGGTGCCCTGGCAGTCGGCGTAGTCGCTCTGACTGCCGTCCCACACGGTGGAGGGGCGGAAGCCGCCCTGGAACCAGCCCCAGGACACGTCCTTGGCGTTGAGCAGGTCGCCGATGTTCTTGCCGGTCAGCGCCGCCAGCGCGTTGGTGCTGGTGTGGCTGTTGTCGGCGCAGTCGTCGTAGGCCGGGTCCGGGTCGTTGATCATGGTGCCGACGCCCTTGGCGTCCGGCGAGACGACCGCGTACGGGTCGGGGGTGGCGGTCTGCTTCGGGTTCTCGGTGCCGGTCGACGGGTCCATGGAGATCACGCCGTGCGTCTGGCCGGAGACGAGCTCGATCGCGCCGGGGGTGGACGGGCCGTACGCCGAGCTGTAGGAGTTGTCGCCGAGCGTGTAGTGCTGGGCGTAGTTCCACAGCGCGGTGACGGTGTTGCCGTCGTAGTAGTCCATCACCAGTCCGGGTTCGCCGAAGAGATTGCCCGAGCACTTGCTGGTCTCGGTGTTCTCCACGTACGCGTCGGACTTGCCGTTGTCGGCCGCGTACTGCTCCGGGCCGTAGGAGTGGTTCTGGTCGCAGGTGACGGCCTGGGACGGGCTCAGCCGCGTCGGCGGGTACTGGTTCGGGTTCTTCGTCAGCAGCCCCGCGTGGCGGGCGGTGTCGATGTCCTTGGGCGTGTGCCGGTCGGCCGTGAACGGGGTGCCGTCGGTGTTCGCCGCCACTGGATACGCGCCGAAGTAGTGGTCGAACGACTCGTTCTCGTCGTAGATGACGACCACGTGCTTGATCGGAGTGGCGGTCGCGCCGCCGCCCCCGTGGTGAGCCGTGTCGGCCCCGGCCGGCGCGGCTCCGCCCAGCAGTACGAGCGCTGCCGATCCCGCCAATGCCCCCCAGCGCGCCGCTCGTAGCCGCGAGCTCCCTGGTCTTCTGGTCGTACCGCTCGTCCCACGCATACCTGGTCAGCCTCCGCAGTGTGGTGCTCTTCGGCGTGCCGTCGATGAATGTTCACCTGCTGTACATGATCGTCCCATTGGGAGGAGCATGACAATCCCCCGGCGCGCCGCGTGTCCCCGCCGGAGGCGAGCCGCCGACGGTGCTCGTTCAGGTGAGCAGGGCGCGGCCGAGCCAGTCGGTGCGGTCGTGGACGCCGGGTAGTGCGAAGAAGTAGCCGCCGCCGTAGGGGGTGA
>NZ_JBFBIV010000210.1:0-2150 GCF_040702025.1 Streptomyces sp. NPDC088194
CCTTCGCGAACTCGTTGATGAAATGTCGACGACCCCACAACTGACGGGTGTAAGCCACCAGACCAGGCCGAGCACCACTGACCGACAAGCCGTACATCGCGGCGAGTTCGGAGGGGCTCATGGCGTGGGCCGGTGGTTCGTGCACGGGGGCGAGGCGCTGTGTCATGGAGGGCGCTTTCAACCGGAGGAGCGAATCGCCGGACCCCCGCCGACGTGTCGCGGGTGGTGTGGCGCACGCGGGACGGAACGAAGGGAAACCGAACGAAACGAGACACAACGGAACGGCACCGTTCCGTCGCACCACAGACTCTAGGCGACCCTCACAACGGAACGCAACCGTTCCGTCGTGACGCTATGCTCGGGGCATGGAACCCAAGCCCCGTCGTCAACCAGCCGGCGCCGCCGTGCTCCGCGAGGGGGTGACGGACGCCATCCGCGCCGCTGTCTTCGACGAGCTGGCCGCCGTGGGCTACGGGCGGATGTCGATCGAGCGGATCGCCCGCCGGGCCGGGGTCGGCAAGGCCGCGATCTACCGGCGCTGGCCCTCGAAGCTGCCGATCGTCCTCGACGTGGTGTCCGCCCTCGCGGTGCACGGCATGCCCGCGCCCGACACCGGGACGCTGCGGGGCGACGTACGGGAGCTGCTGGAGGTCACCGCGCGGCTGCTGGAGCACCCGCTCGCCGCCCAGATCGTCCCCGACCTGCTCGCGGAGGCCGCCCGCAACCCCGACATCGCGCACGCCGCGCACGCCGCCATGCGCGACACCCAGCGCGCGGTCGCGGCCGCCGTCGTCGGCAACGCGATCAAGCGCGGCGAACTCGCCCCCGACACGGACGTGGACCTCGCGCTCGACCTCGTCATCGGCCCGGTGTACTGGCGGCTGGTGATGGTCCGCACCGACCGCCCGGCCGGCTACCTCGACGCGCTCGCGGCCGCCGCCGCGGCGGGCCTGTCCGCCACCCGCCTCCCCTGACGGGGGCGGGTCAGGCGGGACGGGCCGGCGGGTCGGCTCTGGCGGGCGGCGGGTCGGTGGACGGCGAGTCGGCGGGCCGGCTCTGGCGGGCGGCGGGTCGATGGACGGCGGGTCGGCTCTGGCGGGCGGCGGGTCGGTGGACGGCGGGTCGGTGGACGGCGAGCCGCAGGTCGGTCCCCGCGGCGCTCTTCCCCTCGGCGGCCGACGCCGCGACCGAACCGGAGAAGGTCAGCGCCCGGTCGCTCCTCCTCGCCGGCGGCGACCAGCGGCTGCTGTCCGCCGCCGAGACCGAGGAGTTCACCGCAACGCCACGGCTCGCCCCGGACCCTCGACACGCCACCGGGCACCGGCCCCCGCGGTCGCGCTCGCTCGTAGGCTGGCGGTCGTGCGGGGACTGGTGACGAGCAGCGCGGACGAGATGACCGCCTGCTTCCTGAGCGGGGAGTTGTCCAGCCGGAGGTTCGGCCCGGACCTGCGGTCCCGCCTGGCGGCGGCCGGGCAGAGCGAGAGGCTGCTCACGCGTCCGGACCTCTCCGACGCCCGGGCGAACCTCGCGCGTCGCGATCTGCTCGCCGCGACCCGCGGGTACGGCGAGAACCGCGGGCTGTTCGAGAACTTCCCCGTCGGCGTCACATGGACCAGGGCGGTCCTGTCCCCCGCCGAGGCAGCCGCGGTGCGGTACCTCGACTACTCCTACTGGGTCGAGCTGTCGGGCGGCAGCCGCCGGCCGGCCGACGCCGCCGCCCGCGTCACCGCGGGGCTGCGGGCGTTCGACGTGTCCAACGAGCCGTTCCTCGACGCGGCCCGCGCGCTCACGCGAGGCGCGTCGTTCCCTCCCGTCGTCCTGGTCGGCGTGCGGCAGGACGACCTGGTCTGCCTGGAGGGCCACCTGCGCCTGACCGCCCACGCCCTTGCCGGCTTCCCGTCCGACGTCGAGTGCCTGATCGGCACCGCGCCGGACATGGGCCGCTGGGCGCGGTAGTCCGCGCCGGCGGAAGCGCCGGGCCCAGCGCACCCCCCCCCCGTCGAAGGCACCGGGGGGAAGGGGCCGCGGGGGGGGCGCGCGCCGCGCGGGTGGCCGCGGCCGCGCGGCCCCCGCCGGCGCTGAGGGGGGCGGGGCCCCCCCCGCACCCGCCCCCCCCCCCGCACCCCCCCCCCCCCAACAACCCACCCCCC
>NZ_JBFBIV010000211.1:0-2060 GCF_040702025.1 Streptomyces sp. NPDC088194
GTGACTTCGGCGCAAGGCGGGCCCGCCGGCGTGCGTCCGGCCCGCGCGGAACGCCAGGCCGCGGCGCCCGCGAGCGCCGCCCGGGCACCGCTCGACGCCGCCGCCGTGGACGCGGCCCGGCAGGTGCTCGCGGGCGGCGGAGCGCCCGGGGAACTGGCCGAGCCGGTCGTACGGGCGCTGGGCCAGGGCGCGGCCGCGCTGGTGCGGGAGGACCCGTGGGGGGTGCTCGGTCTGCCGGGGGTGCGGGTCGGGGTGGAGCAGGTGGACGCGTTCGCCCGGGCGGTGCTGGGCGGGGCGGTCGGCCCGGGCGACGAGCGGCGGGTGCGGGCGCTGGTGGGCCACGTACTGGACCGGGCCGCCGAGCAGGGCCACACCGCTCTCGACGGGGACGCGCTGCGGACCGCCCTGGCGCGCTACGCCGTACCCGACCCGGACACCGCGATCGCCGCCGCCGTCGAGGAGGGCCGGGTGCTGGTCTTCCGCGCGGAACCCGAAGGCGCGGCCGGGGCCCCGGAGGACGACGAGGACGCCGAACCGGCGCCCGTACCCCTGCTGTTCGGCCTGGACCGGTACGCCCTGGCCGAGGAGAGCCTCGCGGACGGCTGTGTACGGCTGCTGCGCTCCTTCGAGGGCGCCCCGGGCGGCGCGGGTGCCGCGGCCGGCGCCGAAGGCGCAGAGGACGGCTCAGGGGACGCCGCGGGGGGTTCGGCGGGGGGTTCTGCGGGCGGGTCGGCGGGGAGTTCGGCGCCCGACTGGGAGGCCGCCGCGGCTGCCGCCCCTTCCCCCTCCGCCGCCGAGCTGATCCGCGCGGCCGCCGGCAGCGGGCTGGTGCTGCACACCGGTGGCGAGGCGGCCCGGGCCGAACCCGCCGCGCTGGTCGCGGCCGCCCGTGCGGCGGGCCTGCGGGCGTACGCCGCCGCCTACACCGACAGCGGCAGGCGGCGGCTGGCCGCGGTTCCCGGGATCGGCGAGGACGGCGCGCTGACTGTCGCGGGCCTGCTGGCGGGCGGCCGGGCCGCCGACGGCAGCCTCCCGCTCGACCTGCTCGCGGTGCTGGACGCGCCCCAACTGTCCGTCGAGGAGGCCGCCACGCTGGTCGAGGCGGTCCCGGACGGCGCGCGGCTGGTGCTCAGCGGCGACCCGCACGCGCTGTGGTCGGCCGGGCCCGGCCGCGCGTTCGCCGACCTGCTGGCCGCGAAGGCGTGCCCCCGGGTCACCTCGCGCACCCCCGACCCGGGGCCGATCGGCGAGCTGACCTCCTGCGTGGCCATCGGCGAGCTCACCCCGGTCGACGCGCCGGACAAGGAGGTCGTGGTGGTCCCGGTGCGCGCGCCGGGCGAGGCGGTGCACCGCGCGGTGCAGCTGGTCGCGGACTCGGTGCCGCGGGCGTTCGGGGTGCCGCCGGAGCAGACCCAGGTGATCACGCTCGCGCACGGCGGCCCGGTCGGCACCCGCGCGCTCAACGCGGCCCTCAAGGAGCGGCTGAACCCCGGCCCCGGCCGGTTCGGCGGCTTCGACCCGGGCGACCGGGTGGTGCACGTGCCGGCCCCCGGCCGTACGCACCCGGCCACGGTGGTCGGCGCCGAGCCGGACGGGCTGCGGCTCGCGGGCGAGGACGGCCCGGTGCTGGTGCCGCGCGCGGAGGTCGCCGCGACCGTACGGCACGGGTGGGCGGTCACCGGCCACCAGGCGGCCGGCATCCGCTGGCCCGCGGCGGTCGTGGTGGTGCCCGGCGACGCCGGCCCGCTGCTCACCCGCGGCTGGGTCTACACCGCCTTCGGCCGCGGTGAGCGGCACCTGTCGGTCGTGCAGGGCGCGGACCAGGCGCTGGCCGCCGCCGTGGCCGGGCCGGTGGCGAAGGAGCGTACGACCCGGCTGGCGGCGGTGCTGCGGGAGCTGGCGGCGGAGTAGGCGGGGCGGCGGTACGGCTGCGCGAGCCGCGGCGGGGGCCGTGGGGGGCCCCCCCCCCCCGGGCCCGCCGGGGGGGGGGCGCCCCCCCCCGCCGGCGCGGCCGGGTAAAAAAGGGAGAGGGTAGGGGGGGGAAGAGGTTGGTTGCAAAA
>NZ_JBFBIV010000212.1:0-1970 GCF_040702025.1 Streptomyces sp. NPDC088194
CGGCGAGTTGGAGGCTGAGGTCGCCGTGGCACCAGTCGGGTTGGAGGTCGTCGTCGGGGAAGGCGGGCATGGTGGTCAGGCGGAGTGGTTTGCGGGCTGCCAGTCCGAACCGGGTGTCGAAGAGGGACGCGCCGACCCCGGTGGTGATCGTCAGGCCGTCGTGCGGGACCTGGGGGCCGAGCGTGCCGCTGTCCGAGGGGGAGTCGGTGATGCCCAGCGGGGCGGGGGTGCCGCCCGTGGTCAGGAACCGGGCCCGCTCGGTGACGGTGTGCATCAGCTCGACCAGCTCCCGCCGGTCGGCCGCGGTGACGTCGAAGGACAGGAACACGCTCGACTGCTGGACGGCCTGGGTGATGCCTGCCTGGTGGACGCCGTGGAAGGGTGCCACCGCGGCCTTGGCGCCCGGCGACGGGGTCGCGGCCGCCGCGCTCGACCCGGTGAGCGCGGCCGCGCCGCCCGCCACCGCGCCGACCGCCCCGACGCCGACCGCCGCGCCGCGCAGGAACCCGCGCCGCCGCAGCTCGCCGCCGGCCGGGCCGTGCGTGTCGGTCGTCATACCGTCCTCCGTACGTCGAAGATCGCCGCCACCGGGGCGAGTTGTTCCAGCAGGTCACCGAAGTCGGCGTTCACCTGCTCGCGCTGCGCGCGGGTCAGCCGGTCCAGCGCGGTCCACGTCCCCTTGCGGTCAAGGGACTTGAGGTATGCCTGGGCGCGGTCGAGGGACGCGTCGAGCCGGGCGAGGCCGGAGTCGCGGGCGGCCAGCAGCGGGCGCAGCTTCGCCAGGATCTCCCGGGTGCCGTCGATGTTCGCCGACGCCGTCGCCAGGTTGGTGCCGCTGCCGTAGTCGGTGCGGCCGGTCAGCTCGAACTGCTCGGCGTTCTCGATGATCTCGTGCGCCCGCAGGCCCATGTTCGCCGGGTCCATCTGCTGCGTTGTCCACTGCGACCTGAGCGCCTTCACCGCCTTGTCCAGCGTCGCGGCCTGGCCGCGCAGGGACTTCGCCGACTCGCCGTGCCACAGGCCGTACTCGATCCGGTGGAAGCCGGTGAAGTCCGGGTCCTTGAGCGGGTCCCGGCCGATCGCGGTGGTGCCGTTGATCACGCCGTCCGCGTCGCCGAACGTGTCGTAGGCCGCGCCCATCCGCTCGTACACCAGATGGCCGGTGAGCCAGTCGCGGCGGGCCGCCGTCAGGTCGCCGCGGTCGACGTCGGACTTCAACACCCCGGTGTCGGTGGAGAGTTCCGCCATCCGGGCGTTGATCCACTTCTGGTAGTCCAGGGTCGGCGGGATCAGGTCGTGCACGGTGACCGGCAGCGAGGACGGGCCCTGCGGTGCCTTGCCGGGGACCGTCACGGTCGGACCGGTCACCGAGTCGGTGTCCTCCTGCTGGCACTCGAAGGCGTACCGGCCGCTGCCGAGGTCGACGACCATCGAGCGGGTCGTGCCGGGCGCCAGGCCCTCGATCTCCGCGAACAGCCGCCCGGTGCTGGGGTCCTTGAGGTAGACCTCGGTCGCGCTCGCCGCGGAGTTGTGCAGGTCGAACGCCTGCGTGCCGGCGTGCGGCTTCTGCGTGGCGCCCCAGCCCCGGCCGCAGGTGCTCGGCGACACGTCGACCGCGGTGTGCCGCAGGCCGTCCGAGGCCGCCGCGGCTGCCGGGCGGGTGGCGTGGTGCCCGCCGCCGGTGGCCAGGACGCCGGCGGTGATCGCGGCGGCGACGGCGACGGCGGTGCCGCCCACGGTCCAGCCGCGCGCGCCGCGCCGGGTGCGGTCACCGGGGGAGCCCGAGGTGTTCGTGGTGGCCTCGGGGCTTCCGGCGTTCTCGGCGTTCTCGGTGTGCGGGGATTCCTGGGTGTCCGCGAGGTCGGTGCCGTCCGCTTCGGATACGGCCCCGGCCTGCGACGTGTCCTCGGCGGCGGCCGCTATGCCGTCGGGGGGGGGGGGGGGCGGGGTGGGGGCGGGGCCGCCCCCCC
>NZ_JBFBIV010000213.1:0-1624 GCF_040702025.1 Streptomyces sp. NPDC088194
GTACGGCTTGTCGGTCAGTGGTGCTCGGCCTGGTCTGGTGGCTTACACCCGTCAGTTGTGGGGTCGTCGACATTTCATCAACGAGTTCGCGAAGGCGCGGACGGCGGCGCAGTACACGCAGGCGCGGTTGGGTCAGCTGTGGCAGGTGATGACGCCGTTGCTGAATGCGGCGGTGTACTACCTGATCTTCGGCATCCTGATCGGTACGCATCGGGGTATCGACAACTTCATCGCGTTCCTGGTGACGGGTGTCTTCATCTTCACGTTCACGCAGTCGTCGGTGTTGAGCGGGGTGAAGTCGATCTCGGGGAATCTGGGGTTGATCCGGGCGTTGCATTTTCCGCGGGCGTCGATGCCGATCGCGTTCACGTTGATGCAGTTGCAGCAGTTGATGATGTCGATGTTCGTGTTGTTGGCGATCGTGTTGATGACCGGCGAGGTGCCGGACATGTCGTGGTTGCTGATGTTCCCGGCGTTGTTGTGCCAGTGGGTGTTCAATACCGGGTTGGCGTTGATCGTGGCGCGGTTGGGCAGCAAGATGACGGACTTGTCGCAGTTGATGCCGTTCATGTTGCGGACGTGGATGTACATGTCGGGGGTGATGTACTCCATCACGAAGCTGACGACGACGGCGCCGCATATTCTGCGGATTCTGCTGGATGTGAATCCGGCGGCGATCTATATCGATCTGATGCGGTTCGCGTTGATCGACAGTGTGACGGCGGCGCAGATGCCGCGGCATGTGTGGGCGATGGCGGTGGTGTGGTCGCTGGTCGTCGGGGTGGGCGGGTACATCTACTTCTGGAAGGCGGAAGAGTCCTATGGCCGTGGCTGAGCAGCCGGCGCTGCCGCCGGTGCAGGTGAGTCGTCCGATGGTGCCGACGGTGATCGTGGAGGACGTGAACATCGTCTACACGGTGTACGGGGCGGGGACGGGCAAGGGGAGTGCTTCGGCGGCGTTGGGGCGGATGCTGTCGAAGAAGCGGCGGTCGTCGAACGTGCGGCGGGTGCATGCGGTGAAGAACGTGAGTTTCACGGCGTATCGCGGTGAGGCGATCGGGATCATCGGGTCGAACGGTTCGGGGAAGTCGACGTTGTTGCGGGCGATCGCGGGGTTGTTGCCGCCGGAGTCGGGGCGGATCTACACGGATGGGCAGCCGTCGTTGCTGGGGGTGAACGCGGCGTTGATGAACGATCTGACCGGGGGGACGAATGTGATCCTGGGCGGGTTGGCGATGGGGATGTCGCGGGATGAGGTGCGGTCGCGGTACAAGGGGATCGTGGACTTCTCGGGGATCAACGAGAAGGGTGATTTCATCTCGTTGCCGATGCGGACGTATTCGTCGGGTATGGCGGCGCGGTTGCGGTTCTCGATCGCGGCGGCGAAGGATCACGATGTGCTGATGATCGACGAGGCGCTGGCGACGGGTGACCGGGCGTTCCAGAAGCGGTCGGAGTCGCGTATTCGGGAGTTGCGGAAGGAGGCGGGCACGGTCTTCCTGGTCAGTCACAGCAACGCGTCGATCCGGGACACCTGTGAGCGGGTGATCTGGTTGGAGCACGGGGTGATGCTGATGGACGGTCCGACCGAGGACGTGCTGACCGCCTACGAGGCCAAGACCGG
>NZ_JBFBIV010000214.1:0-1412 GCF_040702025.1 Streptomyces sp. NPDC088194
GTCGGGGGTTGAGCGGTTCTCGGATCGGATCGCGTTGGGGGTGCTCACGCGGGCTTTCCCGCCCGAGTTGATCGACGAGGTCGTCGCCGAGTGTGGTCGGGTCGAGCAGCGGAACCGGCTGTTGCCGGCTCGGGTGGTGATGTATTTCGTCCTGGCGATGTGCCTGTTCTTCGGGCAGGGCTACGAGGAGGTGGCCCGGTTGTTGGTGCAGGGGCTGGAGCGTGAGGGCCGTTGGGTGAAGGCCTGGCGGGTGCCGACCACCGGGGCGATCGGCCGTGCGCGTCTGCGGCTGGGGCCGGAGCCGTTGCGGGTCTTGTTCGACCGGGTCTGCCGACCGGTGGCGGTCCCGCGGACCCCGGGTGCCTGGTATGGCCGGTGGCGGCTGGTCGCGGTGGACGGCACCGTCTTCGACGTGCCGGACACGGCCGCGAACGCGGAGTTCTTCGGGCGTCCGGGCAGCAGCCGCGGGCAGGGCAGGAGCGCGTATCCACAGGTGAGAGTAGCGGCCTTGGCCGAGTGCGGCACCCATGCCGTGTTCGCGGCTGAGGCCGGCCCGTTGTCGGTGCATGAGACCGCCCTGGCCCGGCGGATCTTCCCTGCTTTGACCGGGGACATGCTCGTACTGGCCGACCGGGGTTTTTGCGGCTTGGACCTGTGGCGGGCGGCCAAGGCCGGAGGCGCTGACCTGCTGTGGCGGGTGCGGAGCGTCATCGTGCTGCCGGTCCTGGCCGCGTTGGAGGACGGCTCTTATCTCTCGCAGATCGTCGCCACCCGAGACAAACACCGCCGAGCCGACCCCGAACAGGTTCGAGTGATCGAGTACACGCTCGGTCCGGGCGGGGCTGACGGGGACGTCTACCGGCTGATCACCACCATCCTCGACCCCGCCGACGCCCCGGCGGGCGAACTCGCCGCCCTCTACGCCCAGCGCTGGGAGATCGAGAACACACTCGATGAGATCAAGAACCATCAGGGCAGCCCCGGGATCGTATTGCGCTCCCAGCACCCCCGCGGGGTCGAACAGGAGATCTTCGCGTTCCTGCTGGTCCACCACGCCCTACGGGACCTCATGCATCACGCCGCCATACACGCCGGACACGACCCCGACCGGATCTCCTTCACCCGCACCCTGCGCATCGTCCGCCGCCACGTCACCGGGCAGGCGGCACTTTCCCCCCTCCCGCCTGACCCACACACTCAGACAGAGTCTGCGTGAAATCACCGAACGGCCCCTACCCGCACGGCGGCCACGCTCCAACCCCCGCGTCATCAAACGCAAGATGTCGAACTGGGCACTGAAACGAGCCGAGCACAACCACCCGCCCCGCCCCAACACCCCCACCGTCCAACTGGTCGGCCCGACCAAAGCCAACCCAACCCGCCGGAAAATAACCTAAATCACCGGTATTGGG
>NZ_JBFBIV010000215.1:0-1360 GCF_040702025.1 Streptomyces sp. NPDC088194
GCCACCCCCACCGACCTCACCACCGCACTCGCCCACGCCCACACCACCGGAACCACCCCCACCTGGACCACCCAACTCCCCACCCCCACCACCCAGACAACCCTCCCCACCTACCCCTTCCAACACCAACGCTACTGGCCGAAGCCGGTCACGGCGGTCGCGACCGCCGAGGCTCCCCCGACCGCCGAGGAAGCGGGAACGGAAGCGGAAGTGGGAGCGGCGGAGGCACCCGAGAACCCGTCGGGCCCCCCGACGGCCGGACGGGTGCTGGACGTCGTACTCAACGAGTGCGCGCGGGTGCTCGGGCACGCCTCCGGGGCTGACGTGCCGCCAGAGGTCACCTTCAAGGATCTCGGCTTCGACTCGTTCGCCGGCACCGAGCTGTGCAAGCGGTTGTCGGAGGCGCTGGGCCGCCGGGTGCCGGTCAACTCGACCTACGACCACCCGAGTCCGGCCGAACTCGCCGCGTTCCTGGAAGAGCGGCCCGGCTCGGAGTTGCCCGCTGTCGCCCACGGCGGCAGGGCGGCGGAGGACGACGAGCCGATCGTGATCGTCGGGATGGCGTGCCGCTTCCCCGGAGGCGTACGGGGGCCGGCGGACCTGTGGCGACTGCTGGTCGAGGAGCGGGACGCCATCGGTGACTTCCCCGCCGACCGGGGCTGGAACACCGAGGAGCTGTACGACCCCGATCCGGCCAGCCCCGGTACCTCTTACGTCCGCCAGGGCGGATTCCTCGACGACATCGCCGGGTTCGACGCCGCCCTCTTCGGGATCGCGCCGCGCGAGGCGCTGGCGATGGACCCGCATCAGCGGCTCCTCCTGGAGACCGCGTGGGAGATGTTCGAGAGCGCGGGCATCGATCCCGGTTCGCTGCGCGGCAGCCGTACCGGCGTGTTCGTGGGGACGAACGAGCAGGACTACGCCACCTACACCACTCCCGGTCCGGCACAGGGCAGCGAGGGCCTGTTGCTCACCGGGCACGCGGCGAGCGTGGCGTCCGGCCGCCTGTCGTACGTGTTCGGCCTGGAGGGTCCGGCGCTGACCGTCGACACCGCGTGCTCGTCGTCGCTGGTCGCCCTGCACCTGGCCGCGCAGTCGCTGCGCGCCGGCGAGTGCGACCTGGCCGTGGCGGGCGGCGCCACCGTCATGTCGACGCCGGGCATGTTCCTGGAGTTCTCCCGGCAGGGCGGCTTGTCGGCGGACGGGCGGTGCAAGGCGTTCGACAAGTCGGCGGACGGCACCGGCTGGTCGGAGGGTGTGGGCGCGGTGCTGGTGGAGCGGCTCTCCGACGCCCGCCGCAACCACCACCCCGTCCTCGCCCTCATCCGCGGCAGCGCCGTCAACCAGGACGGCGCCTCCA
>NZ_JBFBIV010000216.1:0-1333 GCF_040702025.1 Streptomyces sp. NPDC088194
GCCGCTGCGCTGCCGCACTGCGTCGGACTGACCGAACTGCCCGGCCGCGGTCACATGACGCCGGTCGAGGACACGCCCGCCGTAGAGGAGCCGACCTTGAAATACCACCCTTTAATGGCTGGTGTTCTAACGTAGACCCGTGATCCGGGTTGCGGACAGTGTCTGGTGGGTAGTTTGACTGGGGCGGTCTCCTCCCAAAGAGTAACGGAGGAGCACGAAGGTTAGCTAATCCTGGTCGGACATCAGGAGGTTAGTGCAATGGCATAAGCTAGCTTGACTGCGAGAGTGACGGCTCGAGCAGGTGCGAAAGCAGGTCATAGTGATCCGGTGGTTCTGAATGGAAGGGCCATCGCTCAACGGATAAAAGGTACTCCGGGGATAACAGGCTGATACCGCCCAAGAGTTCATATCGACGGCGGTGTTTGGCACCTCGATGTCGGCTCATCACATCCTGGGGCTGAAGTAGGTCCCAAGGGTATGGCTGTTCGCCATTTAAAGTGGTACGCGAGCTGGGTTTAGAACGTCGTGAGACAGTTCGGTCCCTATCTGCCGTGGGCGCTGGAGAATTGAGGGGGGCTGCTCCTAGTACGAGAGGACCGGAGTGGACGCATCACTGGTGTTCGGGTTGTCATGCCAATGGCACTGCCCGGTAGCTAAATGCGGAAGAGATAAGTGCTGAAAGCATCTAAGCACGAAACTTGCCCCGAGATGAGTTCTCCCTGAGACTTTAAGTCTCCTGAAGGAACGTTGAAGACGACGACGTTGATAGGTCGGGTGTGTAAGCGCAGCGATGCGTTGAGCTAACCGATACTAATGAACCGTGAGGCTTAACCTTACAACGCCGAAGCTGTTTTGGCGGTGAGAGACGATTTTCAGCCTGATACAGATAACAGAATTTGCCTGGCGGCTTTAGCGCGGTGGTCCCACCTGACCCCATGCCGAACTCAGAAGTGAAACGCCGTAGCGCCGATGGTAGTGTGGGGTCTCCCCATGTGAGAGTAGGGAACTGCCAGGCATCAAATAGAAGAACCCCGTACCGTAAGGTGCGGGGTTTTTTGCTTTGGGCGTTATTCCTCTCCTTGAAACTTTCTCACCTTCCTCTTGCAGACTCGACATTCAGGCCGGATCTCGGTATTGTTAGCTGTCTGGATGTCTAAACGTTTATACGTATGCTTTGAGGATTCAACGATATGCCGATTCGGGTGCAGGACGAGCTACCAGCCGTCAATTTCTTACGTGAAGAGAACGTCTTTGTGATGACGGCTTCACGCGCAACAGTTCAGGAAATTCGCCCGCTGAAGGTTCTTATTCTCAACCTGATGCCGAAAAAGAT
>NZ_JBFBIV010000217.1:0-1309 GCF_040702025.1 Streptomyces sp. NPDC088194
CTCCACCTCGACGGCATCCTCCGCCGCGACCACGCCCCCCTCCACACCCTCCACCTCGCCGAAATCCTCGCCTCCACCGAACAACACCCCTACCGGCGAGCCGACACAGGAGTCGTCCGATGAGCGGCACCTACCTGGGACTCCCCTCCTTCCCCGAAGCCGCACACGCCTCAACGAAGGACACCCAACTCCGCGCCAACCTCACCCACGCCACCCACACCATCCGCACCAAACGCGCCACCGCCATCAACGAACTCCCCGACTGGCCCCAACTCCGCACCGCCGGCGCCGCCATCAAAGACCACACCCTCCACCACCTCGACCACTACCTCCAACAACTCGAAACCGCCGTCACCAACGCCGGCGGCACCGTCCACTGGGCCACCGACGCCGACGAAGCCAACCGCATCACCACCCACATCATCCAAACCACCGGCGAAACCGAAGTCGTCAAAGTCAAATCCATGGCCACCCAGGAAACCGGCCTCAACGAAGCCCTCCACACCGCCGGCATCCACGCCTACGAAACCGACCTCGCCGAACTCATCGTCCAACTCGCCCACGACAAGCCCTCCCACATCCTCGTCCCCGCCATCCACAAAAACCGCACCGAAATCCGCGACATCTTCCACCACGAAATGACCCACTGGGGCCGCCCCGCCCCCGACCACCTCACCGACAACCCCACCGAACTCGCCGAAGCCGCCCGCCTCCACCTCCGCGAAAAATTCCTCCGCACCAAAATCGCCATCTCCGGCGCCAACTTCATGATCGCCGAAACCGGCACCCTCGTCGTCGTCGAATCCGAAGGCAACGGCCGCATGTGCCTCACCCTCCCCGACACCCTCATCTCCATCGTCGGCATCGAAAAAACCATCCCCACCTTCCAAGACCTCGAAGTCTTCCTCCAAACACTCCCCCGCTCCTCCACCGCCGAACGCATGAACCCCTACACCACCATGTGGACCGGCACCACCACCCACGACGGCCCCAAAAACTTCCACCTCATCCTCCTCGACAACGGCCGCACCGACACCCTCGCCGACACCACCGGCCGCCAAGCCCTCCGCTGCATCCGCTGCTCCGCCTGCCTCAACGTCTGCCCCGTCTACGAACGCGCCGGCGGCCACGCCTACGGCTCCCCCTACCCCGGCCCCATCGGCGCCATCCTCACCCCCCAACTCCGCGGCACCACCACCCCCCTCGACGCCTCCCTCCCCTACGCCTCCACCCTCTGCGGCGCCTGCTACGACGTCTGCCCCGTCGCCATCGACATCCCCGAAATCCTCGTCCACCTCCGCGAACGCGT
>NZ_JBFBIV010000218.1:0-1139 GCF_040702025.1 Streptomyces sp. NPDC088194
CTAGTGTTCTGAGTCGGGAATTCGCTTCAGATATCCGGCGAGGCGTTCGAGGATGTCCTCTGCGGTCTTGGTCCAGATGTAGGGCTTGGGATCGGTGTTCCAGGTGGCGATCCACTGGCGGATGTCGGTCTCCAGGGCCTGGACGGATTTGTGGACGCCTCGCCGTATCTGCTTGTTGGTCAGTTCGGCGAACCATCGCTCGACCAGGTTCAGCCAGGACGAGCCGGTCGGTGTGAAGTGCAGGTGGAACCGTGGGTGTGCCAGCAGCCAGGTCTTGATGGCCGGGGTCTTGTGGGTGGCGTAGTTGTCCAGGACCAGGTGCACCTGCAGGTCCGCCGGTATCTCCTTGTCGAGCTTGGCCAGGAACTTCTTGAACTCCTCGGCCCGGTGCCGGCGGTGCAGTGAGCCGATGACCTTGCCCGTGGCGACCTCCAGTGCGGCGAACAGGGTGGTCGTGCCGTGCCGGACGTAGTCGGCCGTCATCCGCTGCGGGACTCCGGGCATCATCGGCAGTACGGGCTGGGACCGGTCCAGTGCCTGGATCTGCGATTTCTCGTCCACGCAGAACACCAGAGCCCGCTCAGGCGGATCCAGATACAACCCGACCACGTCGTGGACCTTGTCGACGAAGTACGGATCGGTCGACAGCTTGAACGTCTCACTACGGTGCGGCTGCAGGCCGAACGCCCGCCACACCCGCGAGACCGTCGACTGCGACAGCCCCGTCTCCTTGGCCATCGACCGCGTCGACCAGTGGGTCGCGTCCTTCGGAGTACGTTCCAAAGTCCTGGCGATCAGGTCCGCCACCTGCTCATCGGTCACCGTGCGCGGGCCACCCGGCCTGGGCATGTCACCCAAGCCGGCGATCCGGTGCTGAACGAACCGCGCCCGCCACCGACCCACCGCATGCGGCGTCGAGCCCACCTCCGCCGCCACGTCTTTGTTCGACGCCCCACTCGAGCAGGCCAGGATGATCCGGCACCGCAAAGCCCACGCCTGCGGCGTCGAACGACGCCGCACCCACCCCTCCAGGGCAGCCCGCTCATCATCCGACAACACCAACTCGGCCTTCGGCCGACCCGTCCGCACCACAGACACAGCCTACCGTTATGAACAGAACTCCCGACTCAGAACACTAG